>DUHK01000027.1 GCA_013330915.1 Methanosphaera sp.
CCTTCTTTATTACTTGGAACTATGATAAGAAGAAATTCAAATTTAATTTCTAAATTTGAATCCACAATCGTTTCAAGATTGGATACTTTAAATGAAACTCAAAAAAGACAATTAGATATAATATTAAATTCTGAGGTTTCAGAAATTCAGGCATTACTTAAAGAAGCCTATGATAAATCAGGTAAAAAACAGTATAAACAATTATCAGAACCAAAAGCCGCAAAATTCATTGAAAGCAATTTGGCTGAGCTAAAAAAAATAGTTGAAAAATAAGATTAAGCATCTTATTTATTCTATATCTATATTTACAGAATCTTCTGATTTTTCAGGTTCTTCTTCTTTTTCTTCTGTAAATACTTTATTGATTATTATGTAATCTCCGATGCTTGTAATGTCATCTTTTGTAATTTCGTTTTCTTTATTGGCTTTCATAAATGATGAGGATTGTTCGGATATGTTAAATCCTGCGATTTCGAATTTTTCTAAGTCAAGGTCTATGTTACTGACTTTTCCAGCTACGTTTCCTTCTGAATCCAAAGCAGTTTTTCCGATTAATGAATTAACTTTAACATTTTTTCCTTCAGATTCTGGAATTTTGTCTAGTAATTCGTCTTCTAATTCTTCTATTGTATTGGATACTTGAACATAATCTCCTACAGCAAGGATTTTGTCTGAGGTTATTTCGTAATATTTTTTACTAAGTGGATTTCCAATTGAACCGTATACTTTTGCAATGGTAAATGTATTCATATCTAGTTCTATTTCTGCTAATTTTGCAAGGTCTCTTGCTTTTTTATCAATAATTTTTTTTCCCAGTAAATCTTTAGCGTTCATATTTTGTCTCCATTAGTTATTTCTTAAATACTTTTATATCGTTGTTAATTATTAATATTTTTCATTAATTTGAGTTTAAATATTCTTTAAATTCTGTAATTGTAAGTAACGGTGTAAATTTAATATTATTTTCTTCAAATGTTTCTTTTGCTCCTTCTTCTCTGTCTACTATGACAAATGCTTCGGTTATCTTTCCACCGTTTTCATTGATAACATTTATGGCCTTGAGTAGTGAACCACCAGTGGTTGTCACATCTTCAACAATTACCACATTGTCGTTTTCAATGAGTTCCCCTTCTATCTGTTTGCTGGTACCGTAAGATTTTTTTTCTTTTCTTATCATCAGCATAGGTTTTTTTGATATTAAAGATGTTGCGGTTGCTATTGGTACAGCACCCAAAGCAGGACCTGCTATTTTGTCAATATTTTCTTTTTCTATCTTTTCAGTTATCAAATAAGCTACGGCTTCAAGTATTTCTGGCATGGTAATTGCCTTTTTCATATCCACATAATAGTCACTTTTTTTACCTGAAGATAATGTGAAATCACCAAATTTTATAACATCGTTTTCTTTTAATAGTTTTAATAATTTATCTTTATAGTTTACCAAATCTATTCCCCCTTTTATATGTTGATTATATTATCAAGAGAATCTTTCAAATCCTTTTTTAACATGATTTTATCCCCAATCCCGTTAATCATTTCAAACGGGATTTTTTCTTCTTCGTTTGTTGACATTAGTTTTTTGCGAGATTCACTTTTTGTGATGATTATGGAGTCGAGTATTTTTGAAGAGGGATCTATTTCAATGTCTTTGACTTTTCCAATAACATTTCCAGAACCGTCCACTATTTCCTTTCCTATAATATCATTTAACAAACGCATATTAATCACTTCATATAATAATTCTAATAGAAAATAATATATAAATTTATTTTAAATTATATGTTATCCACAACAAATATAATATTATCAACATAGAAGGATTTAGAAAAAATGAAAGTATATATATTGGATGCTTCCGGGTTAATTAATGGTTTTTATTCGAAAGATTCATTAAATTTAATGACCTCTTCAACAGTTAATGAAATCAAGGATATTAATACTGAAATCCTCTTGGACAATTGCATCAGGGATGGGTTAATAAAAATTGAAGATGTTGATTATTCCACGGATGATGAAATAAAAAAGGTTTTATTGGATAGTGGTGATTTCACAAGATTATCCCAAACAGATAAGGATATTGTTGCACTGGCACTAAAACATAAACGTGATGGTGATGAAGTTATAACTGTAACGGATGATTATTCCATGCAAAACACTTTAAAACTACTGAATTTAAGGTTCAAATCTGTACGAACAAAGGGAATTAAAAATACGATTCAATGGAAAAAAGTATGCAAGGGCTGCAGAAAGGAATATCCTGCCGACACGACTTTGGAAGAATGTGATATTTGTGGTTCTCCAATCATCAGAAAACGTATGAATGCACATAGTAATTATTAGCGGGTCATATTATGAAATCATTGAAAATAGGTGTTATAGTGCACGGTCCAAGAATCATTGATTCGGGGTGTGCTGAGAAAATAATCAGCATTTTAAAAGAGTATGGTGAAGTGACTTGTAGACTTGGTGGAACAATGGGTAGAACAGCAGTTATTGATGCCTGTTTGGAAAATTTAATAAACATTGAGGATAAGTTACTGCCAAGTCAGTCCATCAAATTATTGTCAAAGGACAATGACGTACTTTTTCTATTGAACTATGGGAAATCCAATGTAACGGGACACACCTTTGGTTATAAGGTTTTAAACAACGCAGGTAAGGATATAAATTTAATCCAGATTGAACGACCCTCTGAAGATGACGGGGTTATAATTCAATGGAATGATTTTGACAATAATGACCTGTTGAATATTATGTCTGAAAGATTGTCATTGAAAATCATTTCCTCAGATGAGGCTACCGATCTTGTGAGGAGTTTAACAGGTTTTGACACTCGGGGCAATGTTGTCAAACGTAAGGTTGCCGGAGTTTCCCCCGGTGAAAACATTATGATGAATGGTATTATAATAGGTAAGGTTACAGATGAGAATCTAACAATCATATCAGAGAACAACAACATTACCAAGATGATAGGTGGACAAATAAAAGAACACGGGATTGAAAAGTTAGGTTCTGTTGATTTAACCAGGGCAATAATTAAAACAGGACTCTTAAGAACCACCAAAAACATCAAACCAAGATCAATCAAACATCGTCCAAACAAGGAATTGATTGCAGTATTCTTGAATCATGCTGCGGAAGATATCTATAAATATAATACTGCGGATGTTCTGGTTTCGATAGGTGATGACACAACCCTTTTATCCTCTGATATATTATACAGATTTAACATTCCAATAATAGGCATTACTGATGGTGATTTGGATAAAGTAGTGTTAAAAGGATTCAAATTGGATGAATCACTCATAATTCAACTTCAATCAGGATATGATGATATTATCGGTAATTTGATACATGAAAAAATATTTAAAAACGAAGAATCAATGAAAATAGAAAGTATTGAACAAGTTAAGGAACAGATACTTGAAGTGGTGGATAATTCAGGATTAAAATATAAAATCGTGGATAAACAATTATAATAAGTTACTTTAAGAAATATTATAATATTATATTAATTCATTTTTTAGGAAGGAATTTTTTTGGATTTTAATGAAATTATAGATTCAATAAGAACTTTTAAAGGAGTAACTCGTAAAAGGTCTATTGCAGATGTCAGAGAAAAACTTAAGGATACATACAACATCTCAGGAAATGTTCATTTAGCATTCGGTGACGATGCCGCAGCAATTGATATTGGCAATGATTTGTTAATGTTAATGGCTACTGACGGTATATGGGGATCCCTGATGGATATTAATCCATGGTGGTCAGGTTATTGTTCAGTGTTGGTGAACGTAAATGATATAGCCGCCATGGGTGGAATTCCAATGGGAATGACCAACGTTTTGTCATCTTCAAATAATGAAATTACAGAACAGATAATGGACGGAATTAATGAAGGTGTCAAAAAATTCGGAGTTCCAATGGTTGGGGGACATACTCATCCAGATACGCCTTATGAAGCATTGGATGTTGCAATAAGTGGTATTGTGGGAAAAGATGACATTCTGCCAAGTTGCGGTGCAAAAGTAGATGACAATGTAATTGTGGCAATTGATTTGGATGGTAGCGTCTATCCGGGTACGGAAATAAACTGGGATACAACCAGTGACAAATCACCAAAATATGTTCAGGATCAGATAAAAATAATGAATACCATAGCTAAAAAGCATTTGGTTCATTCATGTAAGGACATAAGTAATCCCGGTATTGTCGGAACACTGGGTATGTTACTTGAAGCATCAAATAGTGGTGCTCACATTGAATTAGAATCCATTCCAAAACCTGAATCCATGGACTGGATAAGCTGGTTAAAAATGTATCCTGGAAGTGCATTTGTTTTAACAGCTTCTGATGAAAATACGGATGAATTAATTAGTATGTTAAATAAGGAACATATAAATGCCAATTGCATTGGAAAAGTGACTGACAATCATCAGCTATCCATGTCATACAAAAATGATAAAAAAACAGTATTTGATTTCAATTCAGAAATAATCATGGGTTTTTCTGAGGATAAATAATAATTTGATATGACCTCCTTTTTTTAAATCTTTTTTTAATATTTGCTATAACTATTTTAATTTTAAATCTATTAATACTATTAAAATCATAAATAAAAGTTATAGAAATACTTCATAAATTTCTAAAAAAATAAGAAGCAATTACATTAAATAAGTTGCTTCTAGATTGAGGCGAAAAAATGCAAGTTAAAGTCAATGATGTTGAAATGGATGTTGATGCTGGTTCAACTGTTGAAGATGTTATTAAACTGTCTAATGCACCTTACATTGAAGGTTCTGCTATTGCCTTAATTGAAGGTAGACAAGAATTGGAAAGTCATGTTAACAAATATAAAATCACGACTACCCAAGGAAGTATAATTATTGAATTGGTTGAAGATGCCGAAATATTAACCGATTTCTGGAAGAATAATTATAAGGAGTTTATCGGTACAGCCATTAGATGGACGACATCACATGAAGTAGCTATGGGATCTATTGTATCAAATCTGGAACCTACAGAGGAGGAGTATTTATACAATAGGTGGGATGTAATAATCAGTTTATCTGGTTTTTCAAACGAAGCTACACACATCATTTTTTCCAAAGCTAAACATAAAGCTGTTTATGGTGTGCCTGATCATAACAAAGGTGTTTTAGCTACAGTAGTTGGTGGAAAAAGAAACATTTCCAAATTAAAAAATACTGATGAAGTCATCAATATAGAACCAATTATTGAAAGGAAAAGTGTTATAAACAGTGCTTCAGTAACAGATTTCTCCACACAACTCAAAGAAGGAAATGAATTATACACTTACATTGAAGTTGAAGCAAACCCTGAAGCTCCAATGTCATTTGAACATTTCCTGAAAATTATTGAACATGGAACTTTCAAGGTTGACTATGAATCTGAAACTTTCATAGGAAACAATCATTTAAAAGGATTGGAGAAGGATTCCGAAATAATAGAAAAGAGAAAACGTGGTGCAGTAACATTACGAAATCAGGGTAATGGAGTAGGTAGAGTATACATATACCGTGAAGATAGGGTTTCAGTTCCTACACATAACATTATAGGTTATGTAACCAAGGGTATACAAGTGTTGGATATTGTAAATCAAGATGAAAAAGTTACCGTCTTGACAAATCCTCAAAAAATATCTACAGTTGCACTTACACAAAAAGAAGCTGATGAATATTTAAGTAATTTAGGTATTGAACACGAAAGAGACGGTGTAACTGATGATGATGCTGTCATAGTTGCTCAAGAACCAAATTATACATTACAAATTAGCAAATCAAATGCCATTAAAACATTGGGTGTTCCACCTCAGGAATTTGTTGAAATAGAATTATATGAGGACGAAAGTCCAAGTTCGGTATGGTACTTTAGAAAAATCACCGGATTGTTGGATGGTGATGTAGGACACTTAAGAGTAGATATGGCCATTAAAGAAATGGATATTTTAATGTTCAATGCGGTTAAAAAGGAAGCAAAAGGTTTGATTCCTGAAAAAACACCTAAAGATGTGGTTCATGCATGGGATATCTGTATAAGTAACATGGCATGTAAACACATAGGAAATATAGGTATTAGGTTTGTTGATAACAAAGAATTTGGACCTACAGGAGAAGCATTCGGCAGTACCAATATTATTGGTAAGGTTGTAAGTGGGTTTGATAATCTAAAAGCATTTAAAGAAGGAGATACAGTCTATGTCAAAGAAAAATGAGGACATTGATACTGAATTTTGTCATATTCCTATGGGTGATGGTACTTATAGGGATTCAGACCAAAAAAATAAGATTACCCGTATGGTAATTTTAGGTCCTGGTTGTTCAGTAAGTTCAAAAGAATTATTTAATTTCTTACATTTACTGGAATTGCCAATTAACATTCGTTTAACATGTTATGGGGCAAATTTAAACGGTGAACCTGATTGCGTAATGCAAGCTGTTGAACGTGTAAGGGAACTGGATCCAACCCATATTTTCATTAAATTTAGAGGTTTTCCACCTGGAGACCCTAGAAGATGTCGTGCAAAAAGGGGTGGAGCAAGGGAAGGATTTCATCAAATTGAAGCAGAATATAAACTATTGCCTGATGTCAGTTATGCTTTAGAACATCCAAAACACGTAGATTTAACACCTCCTAAGAAAATTCCATTAGATGAATTTACAGAAATTGTAAAAGAAATCGAAGCTAAAAAATAGTCTTTTAACAGGTAAAAAAATAATAAAACGAGGTTATATTATGAAAGTCGCAATATTTCCACCTAACTCAATGATACTTGCTGATATGATAGTTAGGAGTGGACATGAACCATTAGTGGTTCAAAATCAAATGAAACAGAAGGTAACATCTCCTGATCTTGATGCACCACCATTTAACATGACTGAAGATGATCCTATCAGCGGATTAAAATATGCTGCAATTGAGGTTCCATCTGGAGTGCGTGGTAGAATGTCATTATTTGGTCCGATTATTGAAGAAGCTGAAGCAGCAATTATCATGAATGAAGCACCATATGGATTTGGATGTGTAGGATGTGCCAGATCTTCAGAACTTACAGTATTCTCATTAAGAAGAAAAGATATTCCAGTACTTGAATTGGATTATCCAACCAGCCGTGAAGATACTGTGGAAATGGTATATAAGATAAATACCTTTTTAGACAACTTGAAAGAAGAAGTGGAGGATGAATCCGATGATTAAAATAGCACAATTGTCCTGTGGTACAGAATATAGTGGTGTACAAAAGGAAATCGAAAAGGCAGCTGCAACATTCGGTGCACAAATGGTCATGCCTGATGTTAATTTAGATGACATTGATGAAGCTTATGAAAAATTTGGATTAAGCTGTGCAAGTTCCAGTCTTAAACTGATGATTGCAAGGGCAATGTCATTGGTTGAAGGAAAAAACGAAGCAGATGCAGTATTTATATGTACATGTTTCAGATGTGCCGAAGCAGCTATTGCAAGAAATGAAGTACGTAGACTTATACAAAACTACACAGATTTACCTGTAGTTACATATTCATTTACTGAAAAAACCAAAGCATCAGAACTTTTCATCCGTATGGAAGCATTAACAACAGTTGTATCAAGAAAAAGTATCCTTGCACGTGAAAAACAGGAAGGTTTAACTTTAGGTATAGACAGTGGTTCAACAACAACAAAAGTAGCACTTATGGAAAATGATGAAATCATCGGAACCGGCTGGGTAAAAACCGGTGATATCATAGGCTGTGCAAACGATGCTATAGGACAGGCACTGGAAGGTACAGGATACAAACTTGATGATGTTGAAGCCATAGGAACAACAGGATACGGTCGTATAACCATTGGAAAATCAATGGGTGCAAAACTTATACAGGAAGAAATTTCAGTAAACAGTAAAGGAGCAGTATATCTGGCAGATGCACAAAGAGGTGAAGCAACAGTTCTTGATATAGGTGGAATGGATAACAAGGTAATTACCATAAACAACGGTATACCTGATAACTTTACCATGGGAGGTATCTGTGCCGGAGCATCAGGTCGTTTCCTTGACATGACAAGTCAACGTTTAGGTGTGGACATTACAGAATTAGGGCCACTGGCACAACAAGGAAACTATAAAAACGCAATATTAAACAGTTACTGTATTGTATTCGGTATTCAGGATCTTGTAACAACATTGGCAGGCGGAGCATCAAAAGCAGATGCAGCAAGTGCAGCATGTCATTCAGTAGCTGAACAGGTATATGAACAGCAATTACAGGAAATTGATGTGCGTGAACCATTAATACAAGTGGGTGGAACATCACTGATTGCCGGATTAGTTGATGCAGTACAAAACATCCTCGGTGGAATAGAAGTAATAGTACCTGATTATTCACAGTATATTGGTGCAGTAGGTGCAGCAATGTTAGTATCCGGTCTTAAGGATACCGATATTGACGACAGTAAAAGATTCCAATAAAATCTTGGAGGTTGTAGTATATGTATGTAGAGTGTTATGATGAAGTAGGTGCACAAGTATATGACACATTGCTCAGACATACACTTCAAGACTTAAAATTAGCCAGAGCAATAAGCGCTATTAAAATATTCATTGATCCCAGAGAGGCTTTATTTATTGGGGTTGTGAAACTGGAAAAAACATCTCAGCCAGTATACCTTACAGATATGGCCAGCTATAAAATGGACAATGGAATATTAAAGATATTGATAGAAAACGAAAATTATCTTCCGGATTTATTAAGGGTATTGTGGATAAAAGAGGGCAGGGTAAATGTCGCACAACCTGACCGTTATAAAATAGAAATAACCAATCCCACCATCAATCCAAAAGATTTAATAGTTGTGGATCCGTCAAGAGAACTTAAACGAAAAGTTTACGATGCATTATTCAGAGTAATGCCTGAAGGATTCCGTATGACCAAAAACAGAAGTTACGATAACATGATATGTATCATGAGTAGTGATGAGATTATTGACGAAAAATGGAACGAGAAATTTAATGAAGTAATTGAAGAAGTTAGAAATCAATAAATCTAACAAATGAGGGGATTTCATGACAAAACATGATATGAAACATTTTGCTCATGTAACTCAAGCACACCCATGTTTCAACGAAAAAATACATGATAAAGTTGGTAGAATCCATATTCCAATAGCGCCGAAGTGTAATATACAATGTGGATTCTGCACACGAAAACTGGATGAAAAAGAAAACCGACCTGGCGTAGCATCATGTATAATGACAATTGACCAGGCAATGGAACATATTCGTAATACCGTTGAAAAAATGCCGATAAACGTTATAGGAGTAGCAGGACCTGGAGATTCACTGGAAAATCCTGATACACTGAAATTATTTAGAAAAGTACGTGATGAATTTCCTGACTTGATATTGTGCATGAGTACCAATGGTTTATTAGTGCCTGATTATGCCGATGAAATCAAAGAAGCAGGAGTAAAAACTGTCACCATAACAATAAATGCAGTAGACCTGGATATAGGCGCTAAAATATATGATGATATTGAATATCATGGAAAAATCTATCATGGCAAAGAAGGATTTAAGATTCTTCTGGAAAATCAATTGAAAGGAATTGAATTGCTCTCTGAACGGGGAATAATCATAAAGGTCAACAGTGTTCTCATTCCAGGAATAAACGATGAACACATAGTGGAAATAGCCAAGGTAGTAAAAAGTAAGGGAGCTTCTATAATGAACGTACTTCCGCTGATACCGTTAAACAAATTCAAAGACATTCCACGGCCGGGATGTGGAGTTCTTAGTGATGTAAGACAACAAGTTGAAGAATATCTTCCAGTATTCAGAGCTTGTACACAATGCAGAGCTGACGCATTCGGTATCCCCGGAAAACATGGTGAAGACCATTCACTTAACATAGTGCCAAATAGTCACTATTAACTATTTTTTTATATTTTTTTTTTAAAACGAATTAATAACAATTATGGAGAAAGTTTTTATGATTGAAACAATGTACTGGAAAAATGATACTTTACACCTTTTGGATCAAAGAAAGCTACCACATACCATAGAATATGTGGAATGTAAAACATACCAAGAAGCAATTGAAGCAATAAAAGTTATGGTTGTCAGGGGAGCACCGGCAATAGGTGTTTCAGCAGCATATGCAATGGCATTAGCACAAATTCAATCAGTTGATTTGGATGTTGCAGCCAAAGAAATAAAACAGGCAAGACCAACAGCTATAAACTTGTTCTGGGCTGTTGACAAAGTACTTCAAAGTGTAAAAGAAGGTAATGATGCATTATCAACTGCAATTCAAATGGAAAAGGATGACATTTCAATAAACAAAAAAATTGGACAGTATGGTAATGAAGTCATAGACAAAAACGACACAATACTAACCCACTGTAATGCAGGTGCTTTGGCATGTGCAGGATACGGGACAGCTTTAGGTGTCATAAGAGCGGCAAATGAAAGTAACAAAAACATCAATGTAATTTGTGACGAAACAAGACCAGTACTTCAAGGTGCAAGATTAAGCGTATTTGAAATGCAACAGGAAAATATTCCCGTAAGACTTATAGTAGATGGTGCAGCAGGACACATGATGCAAAAGGGTGAAATAGATAAGGTAATCATTGGAGCAGACAGGGTAGCAAAAGGAGGAGTTGCTAACAAAATTGGATCCCTGATGGTGGCACTTGCTGCAAAGAGGTATGATGTGCCATTTTATGTAGCAGCACCTATAAGTACATTTGACTTTGAAAACAACATATTCGACACAACAATAGAACAAAGAAATTCCGATGAAGTATTGAAAATAAATGGAAAATACATTTCAAAAGAAGAAACAAAAGTAGAAAATCCGGCATTCGACATAGTAGAATCGGATTTGATAACTGGAATTATAACAGAAGAAGGTATAAAGAAAGCATTATAACTTCTTTATTCTATTTTTATACTTAACCCGATATGCCAAACTCCCGGACTTTGGGACTTGACCTTCCTAATATCAATAAGCTGAGTCTTTCTAGGAAAAGCAATTTTTTCCACTCTTTCTAAAACCATTTCATAATTGGATGAAAACTCATAATAATTCAATATTCCACCAGGTTTCAGATGATTCACAGCAATATCAAGGAAATCTTTTGCGGTTCCGGGTAAGTTCATTAGAATTCTGTCTGCCATAGGCAACTCTTTGATAACTTCTCTGACATCACCTTCAATAGGAATAACCCGGCCAACCAACTTATTGAGTTTAATGTTTTCATTAACATACTTGAAAGCTTCAGGATTAATGTCAACACTGTATATGAGTGCATTTTTTACATGTGCAATACTTATTGGAAACGAACCTATACCTGCGAAAAAGTCTATTATTGTTTCACCATCATTAACTTCATTGACAATACGTGATCTTTCTGTTGCCAATCGTGGACTGAAATATACTGTGGATGGATTCAGTTTAAAACGGATTCCAAATTCTTTATGTATGGTTTCAAGGTTATCAATACCTGCAAGATATTCAAGTTCTCTGGTTCGTCTAACTCCCTGGACTTTACTTTTCTTATAATAAACACTTTTTCTTTTTGTAAAATTAAGAACAGCTTCTCCAATAATCTTTTTCTTGTCCTCTAATTCTGGTGGAATTTCAAGTATGACAATATCACCTATCACATCAAAAGATTTTCTTATTTCTTCCAGATCTTTTTCAGATATTTTATTGTCAAGATAATCCATGAAATTTTTAGGTCTGTATTGAGCTTCTACAAAGTTATGGTCTTCAACTTTAACATTGAATTCTGATTCAATTTCATTAATTAATGTTTTATTATAATCATCAATAAGAGGAAAGTAAACAAAATCGTCATCACTTCTAACTTTATACTCAGTACAAAGCTGTTTTTCATTAATTAATATTTTACGTAATGTGTTAGCTTCTTTTTTAATAATCTTTATACCTTTCATTTAAACACTTAAAATTAGTTTTTTCTAAAAAATATTAATTCATATTAACCTAATTAGTAATTTTATTCTTATTAGTATTTAGTTGTATTCTACATGACAACAACAATATATTGCAAAGTTTTCTAATTAAATTGATTGAAATGGTTTGATGACAATAGTATGTGCTACAACACATAACGGTGATGACCTGAACAAGTGAATTATTGTTCATTGTTATGATGGTTGCATTTCCAATTGTAGCTATAAATGA
>DUHK01000104.1 GCA_013330915.1 Methanosphaera sp.
TTCACCGGAACCTGAAATTGCAACTAAACAATCCTTATCGGTTATGGCAGGTGTAATAGTTTCCCCAACAATGTACACGTTTAATCCTAAGTGCATTAATCTCATTCCAAACGCTTTCGCTACTAATCCTGAACGTCCAAGACCCATTATAAATACGTGGTCAACGTTCACAATCATGTCGATCATTTGGTTAATTTCATCCTGACTTACCGTTTGAGTAATTTTGGATACATTTTCAAGTATATCACTTACAGCATCATTATAAATCATGTTCTTACCTACAATTATTATATTATTTTTTTCTCAATTTTCTTAAACCGAAAATTAATTTATCAATTTTATACTCGTTATATATCTATGTAAAACTTTATATTTACTTTTTACTATATTTTTTAATATCACTAACTGGTTGATTTTATGAGCATTAATAAAAAATTGAATATTGAACTGGATGATGTAATCTATGATTACAAATTATTTGACACGCTCAAGGCAATCAAATCAAATAA
This sequence comes from Methanosphaera sp., assembly GCA_013330915.1. Taxonomy (GTDB): domain Archaea; phylum Methanobacteriota; class Methanobacteria; order Methanobacteriales; family Methanobacteriaceae; genus Methanosphaera; species Methanosphaera sp11921u. The sequence continues at coordinate 510 of DUHK01000104.1, forward strand.
ATCTCAAAGAAAAGCAGCTAAGGAATTGGGGATATCACACACCGTATTGAACCGTAGAATAATTAAGGCGGAGGAATTGTTGTCCCAACCACTGGTTGTTGTAACAAACCGGGGGTCCACGTTAACAGGATATGCTTTAAATCTTTTGGAAGAATATGAATCCTATGAACAACGTTTAAACGATGACGATAATCTGGTAATGGCCGGTGGATACATATCCTGTGAATTTATCAGGGAACTGTCATTAGCATACCAGTTGGAAAACATAAAGATACTGCAAACTGATATGGACACTGCATTTGATTTGGCAAACAAAGGTATTGTGGACATATTGGGCTTTGATGATCCTGTTCAGGCATACATATATGACCTGGAACCAATACCTCTTGGCAGGGACAATCTCATGTTACTTACACATGGAACGGAACAATTCAATAACATACAGGATTTAAACGGACTGGATTTTATTGAAGTTGAGGGGTCTGCCCATAGATTAGCCTGGACTACTCTGGCCAACAATGATTTGGATTTTAACATTGTAAAAACAGTCAATTCTTTTCATGAAGCAATTCGTCTGGTGGAACAGAATGAAAATCTTTACACTTTCATAAATAAAAGCATATCATATACATCTATGAATACGAATGATGTATTGTCGGAGTATACTAAACATATAATCAGTGCATTGAATGTTAAAAATAGGGTTGATGTTGAAAGCTTCCTGAATTTTGCATCGCATAGTGCACAAAAACTAACCGTCCAGTTTGGTTTCGAAGCATTATAATTTTTTTTATAAAGTGGAGTGGAGGGTGAAGAAAAATTATTCTTCCATTCTGAATCTTTTAACAACAAAGTCTTTGTCCAGGGATAAAACGAATGATGCTGCACGAGGACCTTGTTTTTTACCTAGAACAGTTTTATAAATTGCCTGGAAAGCTTTTTGAGGTTTCATCTCAAGTGATTCCAGTACTTCATACATTCTGTCGTGGAATTCAACATCGCTGTCAAATGACTCGTTTTCAACTACGTCAGCAAGTTGTTTTAAAAACTCTGTCTGTTCCTCTGTTATTTCAACACGAGGCATTTTCTTCATAACCTGGAATTTAACAAATTTAGGTGCGTATGTTTCAAGCCAGTTGCTGACGTATTCCAGTCTCTGCATGTAAGTGTTTTTATCGAAGTCATCCAGTTGATCAAAGGACACATCTTCCAATCTTTCAGGTAACTGGTGATTGTTTTTCAATATTTCATAAATTTTTTCAGCATCGCCGCTGGCTATTTGGTAGGCCACTGTAAGGAATCTGTATGATGGCTGGAACGGCATCTGTTCATGAAGTTCCTCAATTTGTGAGATTTCATATATTTTTGTAAGTTTTGATTTTTCCTTGTCGTTACTTGCTTCCTCGATGTCGTATGCGATTCTTTCTACCCTGTCGTATTGATCCATCAGGTCAAGGAATCCCATTTTAGGTGAGAAATCCTTTGGTTTAAGAGGTTTGTTTCTGAATATGAAGTAGTTTAATGTTTCAGGTTTTCCTATTTTAAGCCATGCTTCAGGACTGAAGAACACTCCTTTGGATTTACTCATTGCATCCCCGTCAAGTGTAATCCATTCGTATGGTACTGGATATGGTGCAGGATAATCAAATATCTCTTCGGAAATGATTTTACTTACATCATATGAACCACCACTTGCTGCATGGTCTTTACCGAATGGTTCACAGGTGATGTTTAGTATTTTCCATCTTGCAGCCCATTCCACTCTCCATGTTAATTTTCCTTTACCTGTTGTGTAATCCATTTCACCTTCGTGTCCGCATTCACATCTGTATTTGACGGTGGTGTCTTCAAAATCGTATGCTTCGGTGGTATTTACACGTCCACATTCGCTACATATAGGGTTGTAAGGTAACCAGTTTTCTTTTAAAGGATGTTCCCTGTACTGGTTGAATATTTCCCTGATTCTTTCGGCATTTTCCAAAGCTATTTTTGTGGCTTCGGTATAAATCCCGTTTTTATACATGTATGCACCACTTTTTATTTCGAGATTTTCAATGTCAAATGATTCCAATGCTGTGGTGAATGGTTTTTGGAAATGTTCAACAAAGTTGTCACAACAACCTTCAGGACATGGTATTTCGTAGTATGGTTGTCCCAGATATTTGTCGTATGATTCAGGTAGTGGGAAAGGAACTTTTCTTAAAGGATCATAGTCGTCTGCAATCCATAAAGTTCTTGCATTTTTTCCTAATTTTCGTAATTCTTTGCTGACCGCATTTGCAATGAACACGTCACAACTGTTTCCAATGTGAATTGATCCGGAAATGGATGTTCCACTTCCTATAATGTATTCATCTCTGTCCTGCTGGCTTAATTCTTCTGCTATTCTTTCAGTCCAATGTTTACTCATGTATATCACAAAATTTCTTATTTAATATAATATTTTTCTTATAAAAATTGATTAGGTTGTTAATTATTCATAATATAGATTTACTAATCTATCTGTCAGAATTAAAAAAGTCTGTATATTCTAATTTTATTAAAATGAAATAATCATTACTGTAACTATTTATGTTTTTAATGTTTTATAATTATTTTTGATAATCTACTTGAAACTTAAATATTACATAAGAATAATATAATAATTATTAAATTGATAACGTGATTTTATGTATGTAATTATTATAGGTGCAGGTAGAGTGGGGACAAATCTTTCAAGATCACTTATCAGGGAAGGATTGAATGTCACCATTATCGATAACAATCCTGCAACATGTGAAGAAGCAGCAGAAATAGATGATTTGATGGTAATAAATGGTGACGCAGCAAGCGTTCAGATATTGGAAGAGGCAGATATTTCAGATGCACAGGTATTTGTAGCAGCTACAGGAGATGACAAAACCAATCTGTTGAGTGCTGCATTAAGTTTAAATTATGATAACATCCAAAAAAGAATTGTACGGGTAAATGAACTCGAACATGAAAGTGCATTTAAAAACATTGGAATAGATACTACAGTCAGTCCTGAAGCTTCTGTAGCCACATATTTGGAAAGGCTGATTACACGACCGAAAATTGCAGATCTGATAGTTTTAGGAAAAGGTTCTACGGAACTGCTTGAATTAACACTGGAAAACAAGAAACTATTCGATAAACCTGTTTTGGATTATAGTCCTACAGAAAACTACATAGTCTGTGCAGTATATGATGAGGATGGAGAATTGCTCATTCCACAAAAAGACACTTTATTTAAGAAAAATCAGAAAATTTCCGTAATCACCAAAACAGAATATATTAAGGAAGTAACAGAAAGATTTTCACCATAATAATCACACTAGCCCCCACTATTCATTCATTTTTTTTTCATAGTTGAATTTTTGATGATTCTTTTTAGTAAATGATATT
>DUHK01000084.1 GCA_013330915.1 Methanosphaera sp.
TGAACAGATTGCAGCAGCATTCGGCCTTGACATGGAAGATGTTCTTAGAAAAATTCATGTTGCAAGAGCATTCAACAGCAGTCACCAAATGCTCATGGCAGATAAGATCAACGAACTGATTCAGAGTGGTGTTAATGTCAAACTTGTAATCATAGATTCACTGATGGCACACTTCAGGGCAGAATATGTTGGAAGGGAATCCCTTGCAACACGTCAGCAAAAACTAAACCAGCACCTTCACACACTACAGCAAATCGCAAACACATACAACGTTGCAGTATTAATTACCAACCAGGTACAGTCAAAACCTGATGCATTCTTTGGAACTCCAACAAAAGCTGTGGGAGGACACGTATTAGGTCACGCTTCAACCTACAGAATATTACTCAAAAAAGGATTATCCGGTAAAAGAATTGCACGTTTAGTGGACAGTCCTCATTTACCAGAAGGTGAAGCAGTATTTAAAGTTACCACAGATGGTTTAGTGGACTAACTTTATAACTTAACCCCCATACACTTATTTATTTTACATTTTTTTCAGTCACAAACTTTCTTTAGATATCAGATTATATATATTATATAGTGATAGTGATGGCCAGTCCTGTTGAAATTATTTTAGTACCTACATTAATGATACTTGTAGGGCTATTATTAAGAAAAACAAAACTTCTCTCCCAAAGTCATAGTTCACTTTTGTCAAGTATTGTAATTAACATCAGCTTGCCGTCACTTATTTTCATCAACATAGCATCATCCGACATTTCTGGGGAAATGATTTATCTTCCGATAATCGCATTTTCAATCAGTTTCATATGTATAATAATAGCCATTGTCTATTCGAGGATAAGACATTATACTAAAGTAAAAACATGGACAATAATAATACTACTTGCACTGATGAACACAGCTTTCATAGGTTATCCTATTGTTCTGGGAGTATTTGGAAACGAAGGATTTGTAAGGGCAATATTCTTTGACATGGCAATGGCGATAATGCTTGTGTTTTTCGGAATGACCCTCTCCTCACTCTTTGGTGGAGACAGAAAAGAAGTCTTGGTAAACGGTCTGAAATTCGTACCACTATGGGCACTGTTATTTGGAATAATATTCAACCTCTTTAACATTCCAATGGGCTATATTCTGGAAAACTCTTTAACATACCTTGGAAATTCCACGATACCCCTGATAATGCTGTCCATGGGATTAACCATAAATTTTGCAGACTTCAAGTCATACCTGTCCGACACGATATTTGTTTTTGTAGTAAGGCTGTTGCTTGCACCGGTATTATTATATGCGATATTATCATACTTCGGAGTAAGCGGTCTGATTATGAATGTTTCAGTTATTGAGTCTGCAATGCCAACGGCCATGAATGCATTGGTTCTTGCAATCACATACGATCTTGATGTGGAACTTGTCAGCTCCGTCGTATTTGTGACCACTATTTTAAGTGTTGTTACGTTGCCGTTAATCATAACTTTTCTAATATAATAAAGGGATTCATATCATTTTCACATTCCCTACTTTTTTTTTAAAATAATTTTTTTAAAGTAAATAAGCAAGAGAAAACATAAATATTATTATAAAATTAACATGGAGGTGAACTTTTGTCAAGTCCGGTGGAAATAATACTGGTTCCCACATTAATCATAGCGTTGGGATACCTTCTTAAAAGACAAAATATCCTGAAGGCACAGGACAGTACTGTTTTATCAAAAATAGTTTTGAACGTTAGTTTGCCTTCACTGGTATTTGTAAATCTGTCCACAGCAAACATAACAGGGGACATGTTTTTTCTTCCTGTTGCAGCTTTGATATTGAGTATAGTGTCTATGGCAATAGCATATCTGTTCTCTAAATCAAGAGGATATTCTAAAGTTAAAACATGGACGTTGATGATTGCATGTGCCATGATGAACACGGGATTTATGGGATTTCCAATTACGTTAGGCGTATTTGGTAATGATGGATTTTTACATGCAATATTTTTTGATTTGGAAACTACAGTAATCTTTGTAATATTTGGAATGGTACTTGTAAGTATTTTTGGTGGAGACAGAAAGCAAGTCCTAAAACAGGCACTCAGTTTTGTACCGTTATGGGCTGTAATCATAGCATTAATATTTAACATCTTCCATCTGCAGTATGGATACGTAATCGAAAATACTTTGAATTATCTGGGTCAGTCCACAGTGCCCTTGATTATGATTTCATTAGGATTGACATTGGATTTCAGGGAAATAAAAAATTCAATAACGGATTCATTATTTGTTTCATTTGTGAAACTGATATTGGCTCCAGTAATAATGATTGTTTTATTAACGTCAATCAATTTCGGGGGATTGTCATTTAAGGTTGCAGTTTTGGAGTCTGGTATGGCAACGGCCATGAATGCATTGGTTCTATCCATTAATTATGATCTTGATACCAAGCTGATGAGTTCTGTGATATTTACAAATACTGTTTTGGGCTTATTTACTCTGACAGGTCTTATTCAATTCCTGATTTAACCACCCTATTTTTCATTTCTTGACTTTTTTAATATTTTGTTTTCGTACGAACAAAATAAAAGTATATATATAAAGTTCTAATAATCTTAAAGTATAGGATATAAATTGTTAAATTTTTTAATTTTTAAAAGTTAACAAAAAAGGGTTTTACTGGTTTTTGCCCTAAAAAAATCAAATAATGAACATCAATATTCTTAATTAAATAGGTGATTTAACTTGGCAGAAAACAATGAAGAATTACGTGTAGGAGTATACACTTGCCACTGTGGAGTAAACATTGGTGGAGTAGTAGACTGTAAAGCAGTAGCTGAATACGTTGAAACACTTCCTGATGTAGTGGTATCCCGTGAATACAAATACATGTGTTCCGACCCAGGACAAAAAATTATTCAAGACGATATTAAAGAATTAAATCTTAACAGAGTAGTAGTAGCAGCATGTAGTCCACGTTTACACGAACCTACATTCCGTAGATGTGTAAAAGAAGCAGGATTAAACGAATACTTATTCGAATTCGTAAACTTAAGAGAACAAGACTCTTGGGTACACGGAGACAACCCTGAAGGAGCTACCGAAAAAGCAAAAGATTTAGTAAGAATGGGTATTGCTAAAGTAAGATTATTAAACGCTTTAACACCTGAAAAAGTAGCAGTAACAGACACCGCTATGGTTATTGGTGGAGGAATCGCTGGTATTCAAACCGCTCTCGACTTAGGTGACATGGGATTCAAAACCTACTTAGTAGAAAGAAAACCAACCTTAAGTGGTAGAATGGGACAATTAGATAAAACCTTCCCTACACTCGACTGTTCAATGTGTATCTTAGCACCTAAAATGGTAGACGCAGGTAAACACGCAAACATCGAATTACTCTCATACGCAGAAGTAAAAGATGTAGACGGTTACATAGGTAACTTCAAAGTAACAGTAGAGAAAAAACCTAGATATGTAGATGAAACTACTTGTACAGGTTGTGGAGTATGTCAAGAAGTATGTCCAATCGAAATACCAAACTACTTCGATGAAGGAACCGGTATGGTAAAAGCAGCATACATTCCATTCCCACAAGCAGTACCTCTTGTAGCAACAATCGACAAAGACTACTGTATCGAATGTCACCAGTGTGACAAAGCTTGTGAAAAAGGTTGTATCAACCACGATCAAGAACCTGAATTAGTAGAACTTGACATCGGTACAATTGTAGTAGCAACAGGTTACGACACATTTGACCCAACCGAAAAAGAAGAATACATCTTCGATCAAGCTGAAAACGTAATCACTGGTTTACAAATCGAAAGATACATAAACGCATCTGGACCAACCCAAGGTCACGTAATCCAACCTTCCTCTGGTGAAACACCTAAACGTGTAGCATTCATCCAATGTGTAGGTTCCCGTGACGAAAAAGTTGGAAACCCATACTGTTCCAGAGTATGTTGTATGTACGCAATGAAAAACGCACAATTATGTGTAGACCACGAACCAGACACCGAAGTAACAATCTACTACATTGATATTCGTGCATTCGGTAAAGGTTACGAAGAATTCTACAGATTATCACAAGAAAAATACGGAATCAAATTTATCAGAGGTAAAGCAGCACAACTTATCGAAAATGAAGATAAAACCATTACAGTACGTGCAGAAGACACTTTACTCGGTAAAGCAACCGCATTTACTTACGATTTAGTAGTATTATCCGTAGGTCTTGTACCTCCTGAAGGACAAGAAGAACTCAGACAAACCTTAGGATTATCTAAATCTGCAGACGGTTTCTTCATGGAAGCTCACCCAAAACTCAGACCTGTAGACACAATGACCGACGGTATATTCCTCGCTGGTGTAGCACAAGGTCCTAAAGATATTCCTGACACAGTATCACAAGCTTCAGGTGCAGCAGCAAGAGCAGCAATTCCTATGATCAAAGGAGAAGTAGAAATTGAACCTATCATTGCTGAAGTAAATGAAGAAAACTGTGGTGGATGTGAAATTTGTGTAGAATTATGTCCATTCGGTGCATTAGAAATCGTAGACGGTAAATCTACAGTAAACGTAGCATTATGTAAAGGATGTGGAACATGTGTAGCTGCATGTCCTACTGGTGCTCTCGACCAAGCTCACTTCAAAAACGAACAAATCCTTGCTCAAATTGAAGCAGCTCTCGGTAAATAAGCACACAATTTTGAAAGGGATTAACTTCCCTTTTAATTTTTCTTTAATCACCATCAAAAACTATTTTTATAAAAATAATATTACCTTCAAAAACAATAATACTCATCAGATGATATAATTAATAATAGAAACTCATTTTTGTTTATTGGAGGGGATTTTATCAACAAGTTTTTTAAGGATATTTTTAACAAGGGAAATTTCAAGGACTATTTCAATAGAAACAAGATTTTCATAACGGTGTCCATTGCAATTCTTTTATTATCATTATGGTCGGGTTTTACAAGTTATTCCAGATATGCTCATATACTGGCAAATGTGGGACAATTATATTTCGTATCAGGCAATCCACTATCCGTATTTGAAGGTTCATTAATTTACAAAATAATTGTGATACTTGCAGGTTTTACATTTTCAATTGTGTCTTTATTGTTGACGGTCTTCCATGGAGTTAGCGTAGGATATCTTTCTGTAACCCAAAACTTTCTGGTAACATACCTTCCGCAGGGAATCTTTGATCTGCTTTCACAGGTATTTGCAATGGTGGGAGCGTTTTTAGTTACAAAAATAGAGGTAAGGCTCATTTCAATATTAATCAACAGAAAATTTGACACAATATATTCAAGAATCAAGGTACCACTTAAGGATTTGGTATTGACATTAGTCTTCATAATAATACTGTCAATAATTGCATTAATTATTGGAATAATAATTTAATGTTAATATTTTACTATTTTTTTTTATCATAAATTAATTATAAGATTAAAAATATAATATAATTAATAAAGTTTGATAATATAATTCAACACATATCTGACGTTAATATTGATTGATTCAATACATCTAAGAATACGGAGGAGTATAATTGTCTAATTTAGAACAAGCACAAAAAATTAAAGAATTAACAAAAACCCATCATGAATGGATGAAAAACAGTATGAACTTAATTGCTAGTGAAAACATTACTAGTAGGGCTGTAAGAGAAGCAATAGCATCAGATCTTTCTCACAGATATGCAGAAGGATTACCTGGGGAAAGATTATATGAAGGTTGTGACTACATCGATGAAATCGAACAAATCACAATAGATTTATCCAAACAACTATTTGGCTGTGACCATGCAAACGTACAACCAACATCAGGTGTAGTAGCAAACCTTGCATGTTTCTTTGCAGTAGCAAAACCTGGAGATACATTAATGAGTATCAACGTACCTGAAGGAGGACACATCAGTCACGCAGGTGTAAGTGCAGCAGGTATAAGAGGTTTAAAAACAGCATCAGTGCCAATGGACACAGAGTTAATGAATGTGGATATGGATAAATTAGCAGCAAAACTAAGAGAAAGAGAACCAGCTGCAATGGTTCTTGGAGGAAGTTTATTCCTATTCCCACAACCAGTAAAAGAAGCAGTTGAAGTAGCACAGGAAGTAGGTACAAAAGTAATCTATGATGGAGCTCACGTACTTGGATTAATAGCAGGAAAACAATTCCAAGACCCTGTTGGTGAAGGAGCAGACATGATTACAGGTAGTACTCACAAAACCTTCCCTGGACCACAAGGTGGAATCATTCTATGTAAAGAAGAATTACACAAAAAAATCGACAACTGTGTATTCCCTGGAGTAGTAAGTAACCATCACTTACACCACATGGCAGGACTGGGAATTGCAACAGCCGAAATGTTAGAATTCGGTGAAGATTATGCAAAACAAACAATCAGCAACGCAAAAGCATTAGCTCAAAGCTTATACGAATTAGGATTCAATGTATTATGTGAAGAACAAGGATTCACAGAATCACACCAAGTAGCAATGGATGTTGCAAACCTTGGTGACGTATCCAAAATGGCAAAAACACTACAATACAACAACATCATACTAAACAAAAACCTACTCCCATGGGACGATGTAAACAACAGTGACAACCCATCAGGTATCAGAATGGGAACACAGGAATTAACCCACAGAGGACTTAAAGAAGACGACATGAAACAGGTCGCAGAATTTATCAAACAAGTAGTAATGGATGAAAAAGACGTAACTGAAGATGTAACTGAATTCATGAACAACTTCACCACAGTACACTATGCATTCGATGAAGGTGCTGAAGGTTACGATTACATAGAATTTTAGATGATTTCTTGTAATAAATAGAAATTTTCTTTTTTCTAAACCCCTCTTTTTTTAGCAATTGTTCTGGAGGTTTTTTTTATGATTGAAAGATTTGGAAAGAATTTTACCAGAATGTTTAAATCGTTAGTTTTCCTATTTTTAGAAGTGTTGATTTTTTATTTCATCATCGAACATGTTGGTGGAATGGTAATTCCTGATTTTACGACAGCTATTGTTATAATTGCCTTACTATCAATCATCAATGCAATAATATGGCCTGTTGTATCATATATTTCCCTTAGATTCATAGTATTCACATTGGGATTCGGATCGTTTTTGATAAACGGAATTACCTTGTATGCAATAAGTTTATTCATTCCTGGCGTTTACATAAACGGAATTTCATTATTTTCAATACCTCTTTTGCTGGCATTAATAAATTCATTCCTTTCAATACTTCTGGGAATAGATGAGGATTCAACATATTATCGTTATGTTCTAAAAAGGGAATTAAAGGGAAGGAAGGTTAATGATGATCCATCTTACATATTCCTGGAAATAGATGGTCTGGCATATGACATTCTTATGGAAGCCCTTGATGAAGGGGTCATGCCATTTTTAAAGCAAATGCTTGAAAACGGCACTCATAAGATAATGGAATGGGAAACTGATCTTTCAAGTCAAACAAGTTCTTCACAGGCAGGTATACTTCATGGAAACAATTCCAACATTCCTGCATTCCGATGGGTTGAAAAGGAAAACAACAACAGAATAGTCTCATCCAACTCATTATCCGGAGCACCATTAATTGAAAAAATGGTTTCCAACGGCAGGGGATTGCTCTCAAATAAGGGGGCTAGTAGAAGTAACCTGTTCTCTGGGGATGCAAAGGAGTATGTGTTAACATACAGTAAATTCACAAGATTGTCCGAATTTTACAGTACTGCATGGTATTATCTGTATTCCACACCTTATGTGATTGCAAGAATTCTTGTACTTTTCATAGTTGACATGATACATGAACTGTATTCAAGAGTCTATCACTTTGTAAAAAACATTAAACCGTCTATTAAAAGGGGATTGTTTTATTATGTGGCACGTAGTGGTGCTAACGTTGTGATGAGGGAAGCAACAACATTCATATTGATTGGGGACATTTATTCAGAAAGATATAATGCAATATATGCTACGTATATGGGATATGATGAAATAGCACACCATTCAGGTATAAGGGATAAGGATTCATTCACCGCATTAAAAAAAATAGATAAAGACTTCAGACGATTACATAAGGCAGCAGAAGAATCAAACAGGGAATACAAATTCATCATTTTATCAGACCACGGTCAATCCGGTGGTCCAACCTTTAAACAAAAGTACGGATTGACATTGGAGGATCTTGTAAAGAAATACTTGCCCGAAAACATAACCATACACAGTATACTCTATTCAAATGATGATCACTTTGCAGAAAGATTCAAACTCAGGTCATTAACCAAAGAAAACAAGGAAAAAATAACACAAAAAGTTGATGATACAAGGGAAAAAATAGGGGACAAGATAGATGTAGCACGTACTAAGGTAAAAAAGGTTAAAAACAAGGCTTATGACAAAAGAATCATTAAAGAAGTAAAGGAAAAAAGAGAGTATATCAAAGAAAAAGATCCCGTGATGGTAAGGTTACAAAAATTGTCCGACAAATATGAAATAGGATTGAATATAACCAACGATGAAGTTGTTAAACAGGGAACTGCTCAAACGTTTGTACTGGCATCGGGTAATCTGGGATTAATATACTTTACCGACTGGCCAAAGAGATTAAGTTACGAACAGATTGAGGATGCATTTCCGGGTTTGATTGAAGGACTGGCTTCACATGAAGGAATAGGATTTGTAATGGTCAAATCAAGTTTACTTGGAACAATCGTTCTCTCCGATGACAACATTTACTATATGGATGATGACCAATACGACGGTGAAAGATTCCTTGAAAAATATGGTAAAAACATAACCAAACACCTTAAAAGAACTGATGCTTTTGATCACGTACCTGATATTCTCGTAAACAGTGCTTATGATTCCCAAAAAGATGAGGTTTATGCGTTTGAAGAACTGATTGGAAGTCATGGTGGTGCGGGAGGTACACAACAAAGACCATTCATAATGTACCCATGCGACTGGAAAAATAATAAAAAGATTGTGGGGGCTGAAAACGTTTATAAATTCTTTAAAAAAGAGATGAAATAAAGATTTCCCTTTAACTTATTTTTTCACATTTAAGTATTTCTTCAGGGTGGAATAATGTTGTTACATTTTCTATTTTCTCTAATTTTCTTGTGTTGTCGGCATCTATTTTTCTAATGTATAATTCAAATGTTTCATCAGTGATTATGGCATCGTACATACAACAACCTTCACATTCCATACAACGTATACATTTACTGGTATCTATTTCCGGAGGATTAATTGCCTTTGCAGGACAAATAGTTTTGGCCATGCACATTTTACATCTTTTACAGATTTCCTTGTCAATGCGTGGTGGCAAAGTTGTTTTAATCAATCCTTCCTTTTGATCCACAGGCACGATAATCAGAGGAATCTGTCCCTTGCCTGACTGGGCGACAACATTGGTAACAAGCGTGTCTGCAATTCCGTTTACTATTTTTGCAACACTATTTGCGGTGGTGGGTGAAATGATTATTAAGTCATACATGTCATAGGTCAACTTTCCGGATAAGGGGTATGAATATTTTTCATCACAATCAAAGACCATTTTATTGTTCTTGTTTCTTGTCATTATTTTTTCTATTTTCCTGTAATATCCATACTTTTTAATCACTTCCAATCCTGCATTGGAAAATATGATTGTCATTTCGTGTTTTTTTGATAACTTGTCAAGTACGTCTATACTTTCTTTCAACAGATGACCTGCACCTGTTATTCCCCACATTATCTTCATATATTTCATCCTTTTTTTAGTATTATCTCTGTAATTTCTGGTGGACAATTGATTCTGAACCAGAAGAGGTTCGTGCCTATTCCTCGATTGGTGTACTGAACCATATCTTCAACATGGTATTCTCCAGAAGGATATTTTCTAAAGTTTTTTCCACGAACAGGTGTTCTTAACTTTGGAACACTTATCTGTCCACCGTGACTGTGTCCCGATAGTTGCAGTATAAACGGTTTAAGTTTGCATGTGGTGTCGGCAAAGTCCGGTTCATGCACCAGCATGATTGCCGGAAAGTTATGGTCCAGTTTTTTCTCAATCTCTTCAATATCATCTTTTCCTTCTGTCACACAGTCAATGCCTGCAATCTGGAGTTTTTTGTTGTTTCTGTAAATGGTATATATTTCGTTTTCCAGGTTAATTATGTTGGAATTTTTTAAAACCGATTTAATTTCATCCGGTTTTGTCCAGTAATCATGATTTCCCAGAACTGATAGTACAACGTCGCGGGCTTCCAGTTTTTTCAGACAAAACTCCAGATCTTCCAGATATCCGTCTGCCTGATAAGATACGTAATCTCCTGTTATGACTATGGCATCTGCTTTCAGGCCGTTGATTATTTCAACTACTCCTTCAAGCTTTTCTCTTGTAATCCATTGTCCCATGTGTATGTCCGTGATGTGCACCAGTTTATACCCGTCAAATTCGTCATCTATTTTATCGCTTTCAATCATCAACGGAACAACTTCAAATGAATCTTCCTTGAATTTTCCTTTATTTAACCTTTTTCTGGTTTTGTTCATAGCTGTCTGTACAATTTTCTTTGGTTTGTCCTGTTTTCTCTTTTTCATTTTTAATCACTACTTTGACCCCTTGTTTTAAGTTGTACTTTTCAATGCTATTTTCAGGTAATTCAATTATGTATTTTATATATCCATTCTTTGGTATATATAATTTCCATGGTCTTAGTGTGACTAGCTCTTGAATAATATTTTCGTGGTTTACATATAAAACGTCTATTGTTGCTTTCATAAAGCAGGTATGAATACTTGATTTGTATCTGTTTGAATATTCTTGTTTGAATATCATTGCTGAGAAATTACTTTTTCCAATCAAACCGAATAATCTTTTCATAAAAGTATCGGCGTATGAAACATTCATTACTTCATAATTTTGTTCATAGTTTTCATTAATAAATTCTAAAATATACATAATTATTAATAATTTTTTATATTTTTTTATATTATTAATATTGGATATTTGGGTTATTTCTAATTATTATTGAGCTAATTGAAAAAAAATATTAAATATTTGTTTATTAAATATATTATTAGTAATAAATTTTTATAAATAGTTTTATTGTAAATTAAACTTTAATGTATTTAAAATTTAAAACAATCATAATTTATTATTTTTAATTATTTCACTTTATTATTAAGAAAAAACTAGGTGTACATATGAGAAATATCAAAATTGAAAAATCAATTCAAAGACCAGTAGAACTAAATGAAATAGAAATCGTAGAAAGAAAAGGTATAGGTCACCCAGACAGTATTAGTGATGGTATCGCCGAAGCAGTAAGTAGAGTATTATCCCAAACCTACAAAGACAAAGCAGGACATGTATTACACCACAATACCGATGAAGTACAAATAACTGCAGGTGAATCAGACCCTAAATTCGGTGGCGGACAAATCATCAAACCTATAGAAATTCTATTAACAGGAAGGGCAGCAAACGAATTTACTCTACCAAACGGTGAAACACATAAAGTGGGAGTAGACACAATTGCAATAGAAGCAGCAAAAACCTTCCTAAAAGATACCATAATAAACCTTGACGTAGAATACGGTACAGTCGTGGAATGTAAAATTGGTGAAGGATCAGCTGACCTAAGAGATGTCTTCCAAAGACCAAATGAAATACCATCATCAAATGACACATCCTTCGGTGTAGGATTTGCACCGTTTTCAGAAACAGAAAATCTTGTTCTTAAAACAGAAGAACTATTAAACAGCAAAAGCTTCAAAAAACAACACCCATATGTTGGAGAAGACATTAAAGTAATGGGATTACGTGAAAAAGACAACATAACCCTTACAATAGCAGCAGCATTCGTATCAAAATATGTTGACGACAGAGACGCATACTTAAGTGGTAAAGAAGAATTAATCAACATAGTAAAAGACTTAGCAGCAAAAACAACAGATTTAAATGTTGATACATTAATCAACACTGCTGACGATGAAAGCAAAAAAGACGAATCAGGATACTACCTCACAGTAACAGGTACCAGTGCAGAAATGGGAGATGACGGTTCTGTAGGAAGAGGAAACCGTGCAAACGGATTAATAACACCAAACAGACCAATGAGTATGGAAGCAACAAGTGGTAAAAACCCAATCAACCACGTAGGAAAAATTTACAACTTACTTTCAAACGAAATTACAAGAGAAGTAGTCAGTGATGTAGAAGGTGTAAAAAACATAGACATGATTATACTCAGTCAAATAGGTAAACCAATCGACCAGCCAAGAACAGCAACAGCACACATCACAACAGAAGAAGGATACTCAGTAGAAGATGTGGAAGAGGATGTAACAAGAATCATTGACAGATGGTTAGAAAACATAACTGACATCAAAGATTTCATGTTAGAAGGAAAACTCAGAACATTCTAGATATGGATATAAAATCCATAAACCACTATTTTTTTTTATTCGGATTCAACCGTATTTTTACTTAAAAACTTTAACATTATTCTATAAAATATTTTCATAATCAATTTCTTGATGG
>DUHK01000174.1 GCA_013330915.1 Methanosphaera sp.
CTAGAAAAGATACAAGATTTGAAAGAGCTAGATTAATTGGGTCACGTGCATTACAGATTTCAATGGGAGCAAAACCTTTAGTTGAATTTGAACCTGATGAAGACACAATTAAAATAGCAATACGCGAATATGAGGAAGGAGTACTTCCATTAGATGCAGTAGTTAAAGATGAATTTAAATGATATTTTTTATTTATTTTTAATACCTGAGTATAAAATAACTTCTTATTTATACACTTAGAAGGAAATAAAAAAATAGCCCTTTAATTAAACAACTATTTCTACATTTAAAAAGAGGTGTTTTTTATGGATAGTGTAATTGAAGACGTAAGATTAAGAAAAATTATAGATAGTAGAGGAAATCCAACTGTTGAAGCAGATATTTTAACATGGAACGGATTCGGTAGAGCTGCAGCACCTAGTGGAGCAAGTACAGGAGTAAATGAAGTTGCTTCATTCCCTGAAGGTGGAGTAGACCAAGTAATAGCTGAAGTAGAAGATCTTATATCATCTGAAATTATAGGAATGGAAGCTGAAGATTTAAGAGAAATCGATACAGTACTTAAAGAAATCGATGGAACAGACAACTTCTCAACAATTGGTGGAAATACAGCAGTAGCAGTATCAATGGCAACAGCTAAAGCAGCAGCTTCAAGTTATAACTTACCTTTATACAAATTCCTGGGCGGAATCATGCCGGTATCAATTCCTTTCCCATTAGGAAACATGATCAATGGTGGAGCACACGCAGGTACCAACGCACCTGATATTCAAGAATTTTTAGTAATTCCTGTAGGTGCATCCAACATTATGGAAGCAATGGAAACAAACATTAACGTTCACAGAAGAATCAAGGAAAAAATTCAAGCAACAGACAGTACTTTTACTGGAGGTAAAGGTGACGAAGGAGGATGGGCTCCTAACCTTACAAACGAACAAGCTTTAGAAATCCAAACATCATCCTGTGAAGAAATAACCGATGAAACAGGAGTAGAAGTAAGACCTGGATTAGATGTAGCATCAAGTGAATTCTGGAATGAAAACGAACAGAAATACATCTATGAACGTGAAGGTACTTCAAGAACTGTGGAAGAACAAATTGATTACATCGCTGATTTAGTGGATACCTACAAATTCTTCTATGTAGAAGATCCAATTCAAGAAAATGACTTTGAAGCATTCGCAGAATTAACAGCTAAATCAGGTAAAGATTGTTTAATTTGTGGAGACGACCTATTTGTAACCAATCCTGAAATATTAGCAAAAGGTATTGAAGCAAATGCTGCAAATTCCTTAATCATCAAACCAAACCAAATAGGTACATTAACTGATACATACAACTCTATTCAATTAGCAAAAGCTAACAAATACGTTCCGGTAGTATCACACAGATCTGGTGAAACAACAGATGAAACAATTGCACACATTGCAGTAGCATTCAATGCACCAATCATTAAAACTGGAGCAGCTGGTGGAGAAAGAATAGCAAAACTCAACGAATTAGTCAGAATTGAAGAAGAATTACCAAATCCAAAAATGGCTGATTTATAAGTGGAGTTTAATATGGAGATTAATATAGACTATGGAAAATGTAACGGCTTGAACTGTCTGGAATGTCTGGATTTATGTCCTATGCAGGTATTTGAAATAAAAGACAAACGGGTGGAAGTTTGCCGTGAAGATGCCTGTGTTGGTTGTCTTGCATGTCAGGATGTATGCAGTTACAATGCAATCAGTCTTTCATATTAATACAATACGGAAATATTTAAAATTAAATCATTATAAAGAGGTAACAAAATGTCTGAATTATTAATACCATTAGATAAGTACCTTGCAGCAGGTTTACACATAGGTACTCAACAAAAAACCAAAGATATGGAAAAATACATCTACAGAGTAAGAGCAGATGGTCTTCACGTATTAGATGTTAAAAGCAGTAACGATAAAATAATCATAGCTGCAAAATTATTATCAAAATACGACCCTGATGATGTTCTTGTAGTAAGTACAAGACAATACGGTCAAGCACCTGTTAAAAAATTCGGTGAAGTAACAGGCTGCAGAACCATCCCTGGAAGATTCATCCCTGGAACTCTTACAAACCCTAGATATTCCAAATTTATAGAACCAAAATTATTAGTTGTAACCGACCCTAGAAGCGATTCACAAGCAGTTATTGAAGCAAGACAAAACGGAATTCCTGTAGTAGCATTATGTGATACAGAAAACCTTTTATCAAATGTTGACGTAGCAATACCTGTAAACAACAAAGGAAGAAAAGCTATCGCTTTAGTATACTGGTTACTTGCTAGACAAGTATTAAGAAACAGAGGAATCTTATCCAGCGATGAAGAATTCGATTTAGATCCTACTGATTTCGAATTAAAAATATAATTTTTAAAACAAGGAAAATAGAAGATTATTCTTCTATTATATTTTTACTATTTTTTTCTATTACTTTATTCCAATACTATTTTTTGAGTTTTATTCCCATTTCACATAACTTTCCCGTAATGGATACATTATTTTTTTT
>DUHK01000130.1 GCA_013330915.1 Methanosphaera sp.
CAAACTGGCTGCAATTCTATATGAGATAGGAAATGAAACAGATCGATCCAGTGTCGTAAACGATGTGACATTACAGGATTACGCATATATTAACAACAAATTAGGAATACCATTCAAAAAGAAATAAAATTATGATTTACATTTTACTGAGTATAATTATTATATTGCTGATCGTTGCTATCGTTCTTCTTATAAAGATCAGAAGGCTACAGAACTATATATTGAAATTCTTATTCCCTTAATTATAGAATAAAAATAAGCAATGGATAAATACGAGTATCATAAAAATAAAAAAATTAAATAAACAAAAGTAAATAATTCAAAGGAAATACAGGAAGATAAAATCAAGGAAATCAGAAATATTATTTTCAGATCGATCACAGGAAAAAATCTGGATTAATATTATAGGATTTTCCAAAAAATATTTTACAAAAATTTTCAAAATAAAATCCAATAACGAGGATCGATCTATCATTAAACAAAGTTAATAAAGTAAATATTATTTATGGATAAAGAGAAATTACAAAAGCAATATAAATCCGTAAAAGATGAATTATTAGAGCAAATAAGATTACTACATAAAACTCAGAGAAAAATAGACAGTCTTATAAAAAAGTGTCATAAACTCGAAGATAAAATTTATGGATAAGGCAAGGATAACGGAGATTGACATTCTCGAAAGTCACAATAAGACAAATGATGTTGATATTGTAATCGACATTCATGCTGTAGTGGAAAGATCGATCAAGTCTATAGAAGTAAACGTTATACTTGAACGATAATGTTACAGGCATAAATTTACGGAGATAAATAAACAGACAACAAAACATATAAAAAATAAAGATATAACGTATATGAAAAACAGAATTATATCTGATCTTTGCGGTAACAGATACTATATCGAAGAAGCAAATGATATTAATGGAACATATCTTGAGGTAAGCGAGATTGTAAGCGTTGATGGAAAGGATATGAAAACATATCTATGTGATGTAGGACAGCCTTTCGATGCACCAGACGATGAAATCCTGGATGATATAGATGATCTGAAATCAAAGTTCATTAAAGAATAAAAGAAAATAAAGGTCAATAAAGACTATTGAGTGTGATGATATGGCTTACAGGGCTTAACGGCTTTGTAAGCCTTTTTGTTATAGATATAAGGATATAACCAGATATATCATAATAAGATCGATCCTACTATGACATTCTGATATATTCCTAAACTGACATTTTGACTGTGCAAAGATACGAATAATTTTTTATATGTGTGACATTTTGTCAGTTAATTTTTGTTAAAATATATGACATTTTGTCAGTCTGTCATTTTGTCAGCCCCTTGCCATATTATAATCTCACTGAGATTAAAACCTGATGACCATCATACTTCATCTCTTGACCAGAACCACAACGAGTCCATCAATCCAGATCGATCAAGATTATAATCTCACTGAGATTAAATTGCTGTATCCAACCTTCAACATCTCGAACAATTTATCTTGGCTGCGATATATAATAGTGAAAAAAGATCGATCATATTAACATTATTTAACACAATTTATTTGGAGGTATAATTTTTTATTAGTATCTTTGCACTGTAAATAATAAACATTAATATTTAATTAAACAATAAACATTATGAGCAAAAAGATTTTCACACTGCTTGACACAACGGAAACGTTTGATTATGCAGACTATGTAGATTTCTGTGAGGCTAACGAGATTACTCCAGAACCAGAGAACAGTGATGACTACTGGAATTGGGTAAGCGAAGAAAGACAACGCATTGTAGAGGATTTCCTGATTAACCTGCAATATGCAAAGATTAATGATGAACCAGTTATGATTACTGGATCGCTCGGACTTTGGAACGGCAGAAAGGAAATATATCCTATGGTTGTCGAAGGAAGTGACTACGAGAAAAGAGATAACGGGGAATGGAAATACAAAAACCCTGCTATCAAGAAGGCTGTCGAAAAGTGTATGAACGGAATGGATGATGTCAAGGTAGAGTACGCAAACGGAGAAATTGTAGTACATGGCTATCACCATGACGGTACTAACATCTTCACTATCAACAAACTTTCAAAGAAAGGTATTAAGACCGTCTTTAATGCTGAGATAAAGGGAAAGACGATCGATCCTAAACCGTATATGTTCGGTAAATTCACGGAAGAAGATTTGTGGTAAGATACTTGGCAAGGTTGTAAACATATTATTCGTGTTGAGGCTGGCTCTTAAATGAGTCAGCCTTTTTTATTATGATCGATCAACTTACCAGAAGATATGGAACATGAGATGAAGGAGGACGTCCAACAGGATTTAATCTCAGTGAGATTAAATAACGACGAGCATCAAAGAGTCTTGATTGGATACAATCCCGTTGCCTGCTTCATTAATCTCAGTGAGATTAAATTAGACGGAAGCGTCTTCACGCATCTCGTGTTGTAATTAGTATATAATAAAAAATGATCGATCACCTTATATGATGATCGATCAAAAATTAAAGAATTCTGTGTTTAATCGTCTAAAAAATGACTCGCTTAATATATCTCATACTCCCTCT
Source organism: Methanosphaera sp. (assembly GCA_013330915.1). GTDB lineage: Archaea > Methanobacteriota > Methanobacteria > Methanobacteriales > Methanobacteriaceae > Methanosphaera > Methanosphaera sp11921u. The sequence continues at coordinate 2,567 of DUHK01000130.1, forward strand.
ACTAATATATCAAGAAAGGCAAAAAATAGACAGCAAGATAAGTCATTTATACTTAAGTAAACATTCTTTTCTGACTTGAATTCATTAGGCAGGATAGGCTTTGTTAAAAAGAAATATGTTTGATTATCCTCTGGATAATATTACACTTATATTATCCTGCTCATCAAA
>DUHK01000033.1 GCA_013330915.1 Methanosphaera sp.
GCTTTATTTTTAATCTCACTGAGATTAAATCATGGATGAAAAGGATCCTTTTCTGAAATTTGATCGATCAAGTGTTAAGAAATATAAAAAGGGTGAACTTGATTTTTTCATCAAGTCCACCCAGAAACAAAGAATTATGTTAGAATTTACATCACAACATCAGGATTATTTTCTGTCTTTACTACGAAAGGATCATCAATATCCTTTGCGTACATTACCTTACCGTCTTTTGCAATAGGATGAAATTCAAGTCCCATAATGCAACCTTTGGGATCAAGGTATCTCATATCGTATCCGTTTGCATCGATCACCTTATATCCTTTGTAGGTTTTAGGCATAGTTTCACTGTCGAATACAACCGCAACTTTACCACCGTCATTCAGGAATTGTTCACACTGATCCCAGTTGTAACCGTCATAGGAGAAAGTAATATCATAGTTAGGATAGAACTTCATAAGTTTGGTACGGTTATATACCTTTGTATAGTCATAGAACTGCACATCAGGAAAAATCTCCAGAATATTCTTTCCGTCTTTTTTCATAATCTCAGGTGAGAGATCAGACGTACCGTTAAGGCGTACAGAAAATTCCATTCCGTGACGTTCAGCATAAGATCGATCCCTGTTGATTTCGTGGATAAGAATATCCATATAGAGATCACGATCATTGTAGAACAGTTTAGTCTTTTTAATTCTGGAAATATTAATAAGGCTCTGTTTGATATTTTCCTTACCGTTTGAGAGAATATCAGCCTTATTGTGTCCTGCTGAGTTAAGGCACAATTCCTTACAGTGTTGTGACATCGGGCATACGTTGATACGAGTACCCTTCTTTGTGCGACCAGCCATGTTTGCAGGAGCGAGATACACACAATATGTAGCGACATTGTGAGTATAAGACTTCATCATCTTTGCTGATTTTTTCAGACCACCAAGATAGTTGAAACCTGCTGCTTTAAGTGCTTTACCGTAACCTTCCATAATGCTTTTTGTTTTTTAATTACTTTTGTTTATTACTTTTGTTTTTAATTATGATGCAAAGGTAATACTTTTATTTTAATCCACCAAATATTTTCTGTTAAAAGATGTTAATAAGATCGATCTTTTTTAATAGTCATACTTACATTCATCATGCACAACAAGGCAAGGAAAGTCCGTAGGTTTACCTTTAATCTCAGGCTGTTCCTTTAACTTGAACATCTTTACTATATCGTTATACTTCAACACCTCAACCTCATTGCTATTCCAAGATAGGCTGTTTGTTGAAACGAGTTTGGCATCCTCTGGAAAATTCTCCAGTAACCATTTTGCAAATCCTCTTACATTCATAGTAATTTTGTTTTAGTTTATTCCTTCAAGACAAATCATATTGCCGTAACTGTCAATCTCATAGAGATCGATCACACCGTCTGGATCCTCATTGATACAGTCTGTGTATTCCTGCAAGGCTACATTATAGTCATCACCTTCCCATACACATTCTGAATTTGCATATACATTATACTTACTCATAGTCTTAATCATTAAATGTTAATAAACTGCTACATCGCCAAGTGCCTGTGAAAAATCACCCAAATGATCAGTGAAAGCATATACATCCGCACCATGTAATTTTGCATTGGTAAGAAACTCCTCATATTCCTTATCGTTATCTTCCTGAGCATTTTCGATAAAGCGATCCAGCATATATGGATCAACTTCCTCCAGAGAATAGTTACCTCCATTCTCATTCTGATCGATCATTTTTACTGCAAGGTCATGCTGTTCTCGTGTCAAGCCGAAACTTTCAACCTTACTTACTTTGCTTAAATTTGTCACTAACTTACTCATAATTACTTTGTTTTAATTGTTTATTACTAATGTTTGTTATCTTTATTTTGTGCAAAGGTACTACAAATAATTGATACCTCCAAATTTTTTCTGTTAAAAAGTGTTAATAATAAAATATTTTTTTGGAAGATAATAATAGGCTGAGTACAGGATTTAATCTCACTGAGATTAATTGCTGTTGTAGCAAGTACAAATTTCATCCGTTGTGATAGAAAACAAAATGTTAAAAAATAAGAAAGGATCGATCCTAATTAAAGAACCGATCCAATCCAAAACAAAAGTATATTATGGAAGTAATTATCCGTATATAAGTTCGTTGAATGTGATTATCTGCATAAGTGCATCTGCATCAGTCAGATCCAAGTCGCAGCAATCTTCATCAGCAAATTCGTTAAAGCACTGTCGAATGAATTTAGTATCATTGTTAGTCTTGTACGTTCCGTTTGCTGCACGTTCCAATCCTTCAACAATATCAGTCAGTGTAAGTGTGTACTGAGCATATTCTTCATCGCCGTATTCCTCTTTGATAAGTTCACCGTTCTTGCTATACACCTCACCTTCCGAATAGTCATCATAGATATAAACCTCACCACCGTTAAGAAGTACATCTGCAATATGATCCTCATAGCAGTCACCTTCTTTCTTATCCTTTGGAATGGAGTTGTAGAAATCCTTATTATATTCTGCACTCAGGTAAGAAGATCCATAAAGCGCAGTAGAGAAAAGGTTTACTAAATCCTCGTGTGTAATATCAATTATCTCAACATTATTTTTCACTTTCATGTTTTATTTGCTTTTAATACATTTTAACAATCGCCATCAGTTCCCTGTAAGTAAGTTCTGTCAAAGGAATGAACCACTTTTCTCCGACACACATAACACCAAGTTCGTTGTCATCAACACAAACCCTGTCCAGTGTAACAAGATTACCTTCTCCACCCTCGTATTCATGTACCTGCATACCGTTAAGATGGATCGATCCATTCTCCTTATAGAGTTTCTTTACTCTTGCTACAAGTTGTTTTGTTGTCATAATATTTTATATTTTATTGTTAAAAAAATATTCAGAAATAATTTTTCAGAAAGAAGCGAATTGTATCCAAGAAGAATTTTTATCCCTTTCCTCCCAGAAAGTCTGCATGATTTTCAGGATTTCCTCCATAGAATATCCTTCGAGTCTTTCTGCATTGTCGATCACATCATTTAAGTCATAGTCGTCTGGATCAAACTTTTCCCAATCTGGTGTATCATCTGGTGAAGCAAGATCAGATAAGTCAATATCATTGAGATCCATATCTTTCTTCTTAGCCTCGATAATTCTTGTAAGAATAGTCATTGCTCTCTCATAGTCCTCGCATGACATTTCAAAGTCAGATGAATATTCATCCTGTTCGCATACATCACAGCCAAGCGATGAAAGTAAGTCCTTGAACTCCTCGAAAGCCCAGTTGAAGGCTCTTGATGCACCATACTCTCTCTGTTTCTTTACTACATGAACTAATTTTCCCATAATTCTTTTGTCTTTTAATTGTTTATATTATTGTTTGTTTATTAATAACGATGCAAAGGTACGAATAAAAAACTATACTACCAAATTATTTTAGTTAAAAATTGTTAATAAGATCGATTAGCACAAGTAAGTTTCCTGCCAATCCTCACACAAAGGATTAAGTGTAGTCAGTCTGATAGATAATGGATTACCACCGCATGGATTAAACAGATGATAGCCGTTATCTTCATCACGATAGCCACTCTTGAAACCAGATTTCCAGTTCTCGAAGCACCACTTAACAGCCTCACTTGTAACGTTATATCCGTTATCACGGAAAAAATTTATAATTTTTATAGCAGTAACTTTCTTGTCAAGTTCTGGATCATCCATATAGACATTCATATTAAAATCCAGATAGTCATAGCAGTTCACCTCCTTTGCCTGTTTGTTTTTGATAAGTTCGTTAAGTGTAGTGAAACCGTCATACTTATCTCCAAGTGTAAGTTCACCACCTTTCCTGACAATAACACCTTTGTCAAGATCAAGTATGAAGTCGTATCCAAGATAGAATTTGTTGTCTTTGTTGTAAAGGGAGATAATCCTACCGTCATTCAGTTGTACGCCTCTCTGAGTTTCTGATCGATCCTTCACAAAGTATATCTTATCAAACCCATAGTTTGAGTTAAGTTCGTTTACGATAATAACCTGATCCTCCAGTGCAATATCATCTAAGTTTATTTCCTCGTCACTACCATAGATATTAAACCAGATAGTACCATCAGTAGGTTCCTGCCAAGCGGAAACGATATTAGTCTTTTCCAAGTCGTACAATCCAATAACCTCACCATTGAGAATAATATCACAAGTGATTTTGTTATCCTCGTCAGTATCCATAAGAATACGTGATAGGTTTTGTCTGATAGCCTCGATCAGAATATCATTCTGATCTTTGCAGTGTTCATACATAGAGTTGATTTCCTCAGCACTCTTGTTTGCTGCAAGTTGAATAATCTTTTCCTGTTCCATAATTACTTTGTTTTTATTTGTTATTACTATTGTTTGTTTATTAATTACGATGCAAAGGTAAGAATAAAAAATAATACATCCAAATTATTTTAGTTAAATTTTGTTAAATGATGAAAAATATTTTTCTATTTTACCTTATATAAATTATACACATAGACAAAATCAATCTCTGGCTCGTCTGCAATATATTCACACATAGGATTTTGATCACCTATATACTTACCCCATTTGTGCCAACGCCATCCACCAACATAAGGCTGATCTTTCTTTGATATTTTACACAGCACTATAATGAAATGTTCATCACTGTTTACACAAGCGATAGCATCTTCATCCCTTTCAATAATCTGTTTGTAGTTGTCACATACACCATAAGGAAAGAAATGATAAATTCCATTCTCCATTATTTCATGATCGACCAAATTTTGAGAAGGATCGATCACATTATAAGGTTTATTAACATCATAAAATTCATACACGCCTTCATCCAGTTTCTCGAACACGTCTGAAACCTTTGCATCTTTGTAAAAATTATAGACATCTTCGCTAAAAGACTCTTTTAATGATTTAAGCGTTTCTTCTCTGTTGAAGAATACAAGTTCCCTGTCTGGATTATAAACTATATCTTTAATCATAAATGTAAATATTTTGTGTTAATATTTGTTAAACAGCCTCAGAATATTTGTTTTTCTTTGTGAGTTCATCATATTCACCTTTGGTGATAAACCATCCTCTGCATCCTGTCCTGCACTCTGGAAAGTATGCGTATTTCTTATTGTCAGTAGAAGTGAACCAGACTATACCCTTATAGTTGTATTTCATAAACAGACTGATATAATAATGCTCTTTCTTTTTATTATAACGCATAATGAAATACTTTCCGTCACGGTTGATGTAAGTTACCATATTATATGTAACCTTTTCTTTTGAAGTCAGTTCACATCCTTGCGTACTGTCACACCTTGATATGTTCCATCCGTCCTGATTTATCCTGTCAGCGATCTGATAGAATACCCTTCCATGATGAGGTCTGGTATCCTTGATATTGTTCTGTCTGATATACAAATGTATCATTTCGTGTAGGATAGTATTGCAGAAATCCTTATCGGATCGATCAAACATAACTGATATTGATATAATGTAGTTTGTCATTTCTCCATTTATGTATTTCCAAGATAACTGTCCGAGATAGGATTTAGCCCTTGTAATCTTGAATTTAGGAGTAATTAGTTCACTGTTGAAATACTTTAAGTTGAATTTGTCGAAGTTACTTTTGATGTAGTCTAATTTTATATCCATAATTAAATACATTTGAATTACGCTACAAAGTTAAGAATAAAAAATGATATTACCAAATAATTTTTGTTAAATAATGTTAATATGATCGATCTTTTTTATTTTGATGATAAGCGATGAGTTGTGCGGGTTCGTCGTGTTTTAATCTCACTGAGATTAAATCTTGTTGCATCTTCCTTCATTATGCTCATATTTTACTCGTGTTAATAAAATAAAAAATCTGGATATGAAAAAATATCATATCCAGATTTCATTATGAAAATAATTAAACGTATTAGTCTTTTATCCTTCCCAAGCAGTCCAGTAACATTCCATGTCGTTTTCTTCAAGGTCATGTTTGAAAAGTTCCTCAGCATTAGGATAAACGTTACCGTCTTTGTCACAGTACAGAGCGATAGCACAGTCATCACAGCAAGCGTGTTCACCTGCAAGCGTGTAACCTTCGTGCATCAGTTTACCGCAGTTGTCACAGACCGTCAGAGTGTCAATACCGTAATCTTCAAGAAACTCATATCTGCCATCTATGTCAAGTTGATCGATCTCTCCGAGTACGAGTTTCTTGTAAATCTCACCCATTTCCTCTTTTGAGTTATAATCAGCCTCAACTATGATATTTCCATCCGAGTCGGATATTCCATACAGTCCAGTCTTATCATCCATATATAGGGTGAAGTCGCCTATCTGGTATCCTATATGATTTTTATTCATTTTGCTTTTTAACGTTTGGTGTTTGATTATTTATCCTTCAACCTCATTATACTTATCGAAAACAAGACTAAGGATCCTTTTCTCGATAATACTATCTGAATTGATGTCATCAACGTCGATAATGTATTTATCACCGCTATCATCAGAAGTAACTATAAGGCAATACTTATCAGCGTTACATGGATCGATCATCACAGCCTTTGTTGTGTATGTACCTTCCATGTCAGGATATGTGAAGCAGTAATCCTTCTGTTCATCTTCTGGAATAACGATTGTACCAGTCTTTTGTAAAAGGTGTACGATTGTGTCCGTTATCTTGTTGTTGAAGTTAAACATATTAGCCTGTTCCTCTTGAAATCCCTCAAACAAATTAAATAAATCGTTCATAATTA
>DUHK01000074.1 GCA_013330915.1 Methanosphaera sp.
ATACACCACACACTATACCATGACATACTACCAGTACGTTTATAATGAAATAAAAATAAGATGTTTGGAAAATAAAATTAAAAAGATTGAAGACTCTTTTTAATTGATTTTTTTTATATTAATTCTTTTTTTTCAAGTTCCTGTTTTAACCTTATGTTTTCTTCCCATAAGCTTAGAACCGTCTCGGACAAATCGTTCTTTTCAACTATTGCATCCACTTTTTTTAGAAAATTCGTGTAATATTCGTCGTTATAATGAACATGATACTTTTTCCAACGATGATTTTCCTTTAAAACACAGTCCTTATCAAATGTTAATACTTCAACGTCATAGTTTGAAGTTATATAGTTTTCGAGCTTTTTGTACAGGAAATTGTTAAGTTTGTATTTTATGACATAATTTGGCTCAATGTAAATTGAATTATCAGTTCTCTGGACTTCACATAAAGACCTTACCTGTGCCAGTATAATCTTTGTGTTTGGAGAGTTTTTTCTGAAAAATTCAAAAAACTTGTCACAGCTTTCCTTCCATAGCTCAAAATATTCCTCAGGATTATCGAACATTGTCAGATATTCCACATTTTTGAGTTTCTTAAAATAGGGCGTTTTGTCAAATCCAGTGATTTTGGTTAGTATGGTACCGTCGTTATAACGAACAATTCCCCTTTCTATTTCAAAATACACATCAAATACCAGATAATCAATATCGTATTCCAGAATCAAGTCAAGGAAAGTCTTTTCCAAATCCTCTTTGATGCATTTTGTTAAGAATCTGTTATCAGCATTTTCCGGAAGTATTTTTAAATCTGCTTCATCAACACTGACCTTTTCCTGCATGGTTGAAATCATGGAATGTTTTTGATCGTTTATCAAACAATTGTAACGTTCCTTGTAATCCTTATTAAAAGCTGTTGTGAATGGATCCTTGGTTATGCAGGAACCATAAACTGCAACATTTTTAATATTTTTATCATTTGAATTCATAGTATCAGTTAAAATTTAATTAAACTATTCAAAATTTTCATTAATTTCCCTTAATTTGTTTATTTGTTCATCAAAGATTTCATATACGTTTTCTCGACGTGAAAGATATTCATAAAATCCATGGGCATATACAACTTTTGGAATTCTCATATAGTCACTACCGTATTCTGAGGTAATGTATGTTCTGTAATCGTTTGGACATGGATAACACCTGTCTTCAAATTGAATTTCATTTAAAGGGAATACTGTATCATATTTGTGTATTGAAAGCACTGAATCTTCCACACCACTCATTATTAAATCAGTTTTTTCCTTGGATACGTTTAAGCGTTTGAATGATTCGTTTAATACTTCCTCACGTGGAACACCTTTTTTCAATTCCCTTCTAATTCTTTGTTTTTCCTGTTTGAAAACTGCCTCAACGTTGTCGATAACACCATTTGTATAATCTGAAGGGAAAATGTCGATAAATCCGTAGAGGTCATTATTAGCGAAATAGTTGATTTTTATAAATGGAAGATAAACACCATTGTTTGTTACTGTTGAAATGCTTAAACTTAAAAATCCTTTTAAGCCGTGTTGTTCGACTTCGTCTTCGAAAATTTCCATGAATTTTTCATAGTCTTCCCTTGGCATGTTTATGTCTACGTCGTCATCCCATGGAATGAATCCACCATGTCTTATGGCACCCAATAAAGTTCCAGCGTATAACCACCAGCGAAGACCATGTTTCTTACAGATGTGATCTATAAAGTCCATCATCTGCATATTTAATTCGCGTGAATTTTTAACCAATTTCTTTGGTTCAACCTTGTTGTAGATGAAGAAACTGTTGAAAATGTCATTATATGAATTTAAAACAGCATCGGTTTCTTTTTTATATTCTTTGAATTCTTTTAGTAACTCATCATATTTTTCTGATAGATTATATAGGTTAAAGCTATTTTCTATTGAATTTATTAACATTAATGAATTGGAATCTGGTTTTTCTTCAGAAAATACATCATTTATTGGTATTAAGAATCTTTGACGTTTGAAATAATTTTTGATTTCATTTTGAGCTTCGTTTAAATCAGAATTTGATTCCAGAGTGTTCTTTAAAAAGTCTTCAAGGTCAGGTAAATAATCAAAGATTGTCTCAACTTCAATATTCAATTCAAAGAATTCCTCGTTTTTACATAATTTTTCATATGTATAAGGTACGTTGTGCCATACAAGTTGATTTTCTTCGAATAAAACAACGTTATTGATTGAAACCTTGGAATAATTTATATATGTCGGAATTCTTTTCTTATTCAGATCCCTATAATCTTTTCCACGTAACATTAGATTTAGGTTTCCATTGTTTATCGTTTGGAATATCATGTGAATGTTATTTCTGGTGGTTTCGATTTTACAGCCTTTTCCACCTTTAGCAAACCAGGAAGGATATGTTATATCCAATTTTTTATCGTATTCTAAAAATTTAATTGAATTTGAATCGTCACCCACATTTTTCATGTCACATCTTACTGTTTTCCAAGCATTTTTGAGCCAGGTTATGTTTTTTATGCATTCATCATGAGTTATTTGATTTTCATGATATTTTTGAAAAATGTTATCCAATTGTTTTTCAAATTCATTGAACATAGTGTTTTTAATATTTTTTAAATCCTTTGACATTTATATCTCCCTCTCGAACTGTTAATTAAACAATCATTTCGTATTATACTATCCATGAAGCAGTTTTAATAATTGTTTATCTACATTTAGTTGATTAAAAATCCTTGTTAACTACTTTAAATCTATCGATATAATATTCGAATGTTTCATCTATTCCCTCTATATTTCTAAAGTTATTTACCCTACTGTGTGAACGTACGGACTTAGGAATTTTCATGTAATCCCCGTAAATCTGTGTTAAGTAATAATCATAATTTTTTGGTGACGGAAATGTGTGGTCTCCAAACTGCACTTCATTCAATGGGAATATTTCATCTGTTTCGAATACTGCCAGTTCGTACAGATTTCTTCCATAACTGAAAGATCCTTCGACTCCAGGAATAATATATTTCTGTTTTTCATATGTTAATCCGAGCTCTGAATATAATTTTCCTATTACATCTTCATAATCCAATCCCATGTAGACTGCGGAACGTTTAGAACCTCTTGTTAAATTGTTATAAAAGTTTGCCTGAGACTTGTTATACTGTGGACCCAATCCGCTTAAATCCTGGTCTTTCATGAAATCATATGGGAAAACATCCAATCCAGCCATAACTTTTTTCCTTTTCTTGTCCATTACAAAGAACTGTACAAATGAGTTGATGACCTTATTGTTTGCCTTTCGGTACCTGTAATAAACGTTTATGCAGTCGTTCATTTCATGATTTTTAATTTCATCATATAATACGTCGATAAACTTATGATAATCTTTTCTCATCATACCTATGTCCATATCATCATCCCATGGTATGAAATAATCATGACGAACAGCCCCTAAAAGATTTCCATAATCCAACCACCAGTCTATCTCGTGTTTTTTACATATGTTGTCCACAAACAGCAGCAATTCAGAACATAATGTCTGTAGATTATTCAACAGTTTTTTCGGTTTAAACTCATAATCCAGATAGATATTGTTGAACAATGAATTGTTTGAATCCAAGATTTTATCCGTATCCTTTTCATAATTCTCCAATTTGCTTTCAAGAGAATCTATCTTATTATTTAGTTCATTGATTTTGTTGGTTAGTTTAATGAAATTGTCATATGTGTAAAAGACTCCCTTGAATGAATCATAAGATGAAAACGTTGTGTTATCAAACTTCAAATCATTTTCATTTATGTAACCGTGAAGATTTGATGCGACGTTATCGATTTCATCAAGTTCCAGGGCCATTTTTTCATATGTTATGTAGTTTTTAATTTTTTCCTGATATTCCACTATATCCTCACGGGTATCAATGCTGTCCACATATTCTTTTATTTTAGGATAATATGTGAAAATTGTGTCATATCGTATTTTAATAGTGAATATTTCATTATCATCACATTCCCTATCTATTACTATCGGATCGTTGTGCCATGACAATATGTTTTCATCAATTACAGATTCATCGTTAATTTTTAATTCTGTGAAATATATGTAAATAGGAACTCTGACTCTCCTATTGTTTAAATCTCTGTAGTCATTTCCTCTGAATGAAAATTTTAAATTTCCTTTACCCATGCATTGAAATTTAAAAGTGGTATCTCCTGATTTTTCATCTATTTTACATCCTTTACCCCTGGCGTCTTCAAACCATTCGGGATATGTGATATTTATATTGCTTCCATATTCGGTTAATTCAATGCTGTTGGATGCCGTACCGTTATTTTTCAAATCTAACCTGCAACAATCCCACAGTGACGAATAGTTTCTTATCTTATATAATGCCTGACTAAAGGTAAATGTTTCATTGTAGTAATTGTCATATATTGAATCGATTAATTTTTCATATTCGTTTAACATGTTAAGTTTAACTTGCTTTAAATTATTTGACAATTGTACACCCCCGTTAATATTTTCTTATGAATTGCCCGGATTTGATATTTAATGTTTTAAGTGTTTGAGTTTTCTTAGTGGTTCAGTTATTTTCCATGATGAAGAATTTAATGTTGTTTCCTTGAATTCTTTTAATTTTTGATTTTCCTGAGTTATTCTTTTTATTTCTTCGTTTAATGCATTTATTTCAATGTTTTTCATATCATTCATGCTTTTCAAGTAATCCACATTTCTTTCAGTCACTTCGGGTTTGACTGTGGAGTCATAGTTAAGTGGAGACCAGTTTAATTTTACGTCGATGATTTCCCCATCCTTCACATCTTTAGTGTATATGAATGGATCATCGTGCCATGCTACCCTACTGCCCTGAACCAGTGCTTCACCGTTGATTTCAATGTTATTATAGTTTATTAGAATAGGAACTCTTTTACCTTTCCTGTCCCTGTAATCAATCGCTCTGAATCTTATTGATAATTTTCCGTCACGTACACATTTGATTGAAAAGTTTAAATCGTTACCTGCACTGCTTATTACTGTTCCTATTCCTTTATTGTTTTTTAACCAGCCAGGTTGGGAAATGCTGCAATCAGTATCGCTTAAATTTATTATGTTGACCCTGTTGTTTTCATTTCCATCATTTTTAATGTCTATTCTACATTCGGAAAGTACATCCAGTATTTTTTCATAATCGGTTTGTGTTTTCAAATCGCTTTCCGTGTTTAACGGTTTCCATCTTATTTGAGCATTTACTATTTGACCATCTTTCACGTCTTTTTTGTAAACAAATGGGTCATCGTGCCATGCTACATTACTACCACTTACAAGAATTTCATCATCAATTATTATCTCTGTGTAATCGATGTAGATTTTTATTTTTCTATTGTTTCTGTCCCTGTAATCAATTCCCTTGAACTTGATTTCAAGATTTCCATCATTAACACATTTGAATGAAAAATTTAAACTTCCTGATGTACTGTTAACTACTGTTCCCACACCATTTTTGTTGTTAAACCACTTAGGTTGTGTGATTATACACAATGGATCGTCATAATCAAGAACCATAATATCGTTACTTTCGTTTCCATAGTTTTTAATGTCTATACGACATTCCAAAAACTTCCTTAAAATATTATAGTTATCAGTGTTTATCTGATACATATACTTGTAATATTTATCAGGATCTTCAATTATCCAGTTCAGAATATGCTGATCATATTCTTCAAGTAAATCAGGTCTTAACTCACCATTATCTTTCATCTTATTGAAATTTTTGGATGTACTTTTAAGGAACTCTTCCTTAAATTCCAAATCAATCCTATCCATTGTAAAATGGAAATTATTATATTTTGCAAAGGTTAATGCTTGTAAAAATGATTCTTTATTCTCAGAGTCTTCTAAAAATCCATAGATTAAATCATATTCTTTATCCATTGCATATACTTTTTCTTTGTTTTTGACCGAAGAGTTAGGATTATCCCTCCTGTACATATAGAACGGCTGGTTAACTATCATCACACGTTTTCCATAGAAGAAAGTTTTAAACCAGAACCCGTTATCCTGATAAGAAGCTCCGGGAGTTTCAAAATGGCGTATACAGTTTTCCCTTAAAAAGGAAGTTTTATAAAGTCCTGTCCAGGTGTTCATCAGAAACTTATATGATTCCTGATTATCACAGGTTGAAAATAGTTTTCCATAATATTTTCCACTTTTGTCGATTTGATGGTATTCCTTGATAAATGTATCTCCTTCCCCATAAAAACGATAAAAATCACTTTTTACAAAGTCGAGATTATTGTCATTTGCAGTATTGTACAATACCTCCAACATAGTAGGCAATATGTAATCATCACTTTCCACGATGGCTATATATTCACCGCTTGCCATGTCCATACCTATGTTCATTGTATGACCGTAGCCTGCATTGTCCTTGTTGATGATTTTTATTCTTTTATCCCTGGACAAGTAATCATTTAATATTTCCAGAGAACCGTCTGTTGATCCATCGTTTACACATATAACTTCAATGTCTTCTAAAGTTTGATTTAAAACACTGTCCAAACATTGAGGTAAATATGTTTCAACATTGAATATAGGTACAACCACTGAAACTTTGATATTTTCAGTATTGTCAAAGTTAATTAATTGACGTACGTGAACCTTATTCAATGTTTTATCCTTTTCATCTTCGAATTCCTTTAATTTCATTGATATCACACAAATCAAAAATTTTCCACCATTTCCTAAAAACACAAACCTATTGTTTTTCCAACAAAAAACAACTATTTTTTTAAGTTATCTGAGAAAATTTTTTTTTACGATTTTTTTTTACCATGAAAATATGTGATAATGTGGTAGTATATTATCAGAAAAATACATGGCAATTTATATTTGAATAATATTATGTTTTAAGTTATTATTATAGATTTGAAAAAAGATGATTATTATATAAAAGATTAAAAAATGGAAATATAAAAAAATAGATGTAAAAATACTATTAATTAAGGGATATTTTTTAAAAAATACCCCAAATAAATTAATATGGAAAAAAATAGTAATTATATAATTTTAAAATTATTCTATTTTATCTAGAATGCTTTGGGCTTTCTGATAATCAACATGATCATCAATCTCAGTCCATTCCAAACCATCTGTAAATACGTATTCCAGATGAGTCAATTTACTTAAATTTTGATATGCGTAATCATAATAATTTTGGGAGTCATCACTGATTAATTCATCCAATATTTTATTAAAGTTAGGTAAATCTGCAGATATTACTTTTGAAATTCCTATAAATTCACCGGAAGACTCTTCAATATTCAATTGTTTACCTATATCCCTGATTTCATCATTGTCTATGATTAACTTGAATGATTCTTCATTCAATTCTTTAAAATTATCAACAATCAATGATGAATGTTGTGATTCAACTATATTATGTATTATTTGTGGATCAAGAACATTGTCCCCATTGATTAATATGAAATCTTCACCTGTTTCATTATTTTCTATGAAAGAACTGGCAAGAAATGTTGAAACTGAAGTGTTTGTAGTATCATAGTTTTCGTTTTTTATTGTTCTGATTTGTATGGAATATTTGTCTTCTAACTGGGAACATAAATCATCCACTTTTTGTGAGTAGTAACCTGTTACAACTATGAACTTTTCAATACCTTCATTCATACAATTTTTTATCATTCGTTCAAGTAATGTTAAACCGTTCATTTCCAGTAATGGTTTAGGAATTTCATCGGTTAAAGGTCTTAATCTTGTACCCATTCCTGCTGCTAAAATAACTGCTATCATATCTTATTTCTCCTTATTCTATATATTTCCATAATGTATTAAATGCCAATTTTGGAGGTATTCTGTTTATTAAAACATCATAAACGAAGTTTACAACTACAGAATTTATATTATTTGCATCACAAATTTCCTTAACTGCCTTGATAGACTTGTTCCCTTCAAAAAGTATACCTGTTGCCTGTTCATCAACTATTATCCTTTGTCCATGCAATATTCCCAGAGTGTGATTTCTACTTTCCATTGAAGTTGATGTTAAAACCAAATCACCAAATCCACAATATTCCATAATGGTATCTTTTTTACCACCAATTGCTTCAATTATCATTTTGGTTTCGTTTAATCCTTTGGTTAACACCCCATATCTGGCGTTTTCGTTAATGTTCATTCCTTCACAGATTCCATTGGCAATTGCGTTTATATTCTTTATTACTCCACAAAATTCCAATCCAACCAGATCATCGATTATTATTACTTTAAACTGGTCTGTTTCAAGAACATCCTTTACCTTTTTAGAAACATCAATGTTTTTAGATGCTATGTTTGTTATTGTAGGTAAGTTCAACATAATTTCTGAAGCAAAATTTGGTCCTGACAATGCCACATAATCATTTTCAACATTTTCTTCTATTAAATTACCCATACTCTTTAATGAAGGGTAATCAATACCCTTAGCAGTTGTTACTAATATAGTGTCCCTGTTTAAATAATCCTTAAGAACCTTCAATGTTTGATCAAAAGCTGAAGAAGGAATTGTTAAAATAATTATGTTACATTCTTTTAAATCTTCGTAACTGTTGGTGGCAGTGATATTATCCTTCAATCTTATATTAGGATAATAATCTCTATTGTATCGTGTTGTATTCATGACGTCCACTAGTTCAGAACGTCTTGAATATAAATAAACTTCGGAAACGTTGTCTGATACCGTTTGTGCCAAAGCCGTCCCTAAACTTCCTGATCCTATAATTCCTACTTTTCCCATGTTATCACATAATTACTAGAAAAAAATATATTTTTTTCAATTGTTGCTTTATTAGTAGTAAGTTTTGTTTTTTCATATATAAATACTCATTAATATTCAATTATCATACTGCGTAACTGTTTTGCTTTATTTTATTTTACTGTGTATTTGCTGTTTTTGTTTAAAGGCAACCACTCGGCATGAATACTAACTTCCTGACCATCCTTAACACTCTTTTCATAAATAAACGGAGCATTATGATTAACCAACAGATTCTCATCAAACACAACCTCACCATCAACCAACAAACGGGTAAAATCAACAAAAATAGGAACCCTATTATTATCAACATCCCTAAAATCAACACCCTTCAACCACAAAGTAAAAACACCATCCTCAACACACCTAACACTAAAATCAATAACACCCTCAGAACTCTCAACAATCAAACCAGAACCAGAAGCATCCTTAAACCAAGAAGGAAACCTCATATTAACATTACCCTCAATAGCATCCACAACCTCAACAGAATTACCAGAACCACCCTTATTCTTAACATCAAAACGAGCAGTTAAAAATTTGTTGATGAATTTTGTTTGTACTGACTGTTGATATTTTGCTTTTTCTTTTTCAATTAAAAGATTTTCGTAATCATAACGTAAGTTTAATTCAGATAATGCATGTGATTTTGATACGTTTTTCCAGAATTGCATGTTGTCGTATTTTAATTGGAATGACAGAATGTTGTGATATTTAAATGATATCATATCTGTGAAATCCTTTAACTTTACAAAATAGTCCTCTTCGTCGGCAGGGCGTAACTGGTAAAGGTTTCTAAGCAGATTAAATATATAGTTGAATATCTGATATCCATATCTTTGAATCAAATCTTTCTCTTCGAAAATATCCAGTATAGCATAAAGTGTTTTGAAGAACTTGTTGGTATTAAATTTAAAATCATTTATACTGATATCTTGAATGGCAAAATCTGTCAGAACATGTTCTTTTATGTCCTGTTTATATATTCTCTTATTGTATGTTGCTTTTTGAGTAATTTGCATTTTTGATGTTGAAAACATGGTTTTAAAATAGAAGAACATATTTTCACAATAGTCATTTATTCGGGGAATTGTGACTTTTAATTTCTTAAGGTAGTCCACATTATATATTCCGTCAATAAACTTGGGCATGGAAAGTATTTTAGAGACTAAGTCTTTTTTTAAGTAAGAATCGTTTTCATAAGTGATATCTGCATTATCATATGCATAGATAGAGTTGAATGACAATACATCACAATCATGATTTTTCAGGTAGTTGCAAATATTTTTTAAATCTATTCCAAGATGGCAGTTGTTTGAATCCAAATAGATTAAATATTCACTTTCAATACTTTCAATTAGATCTTCTGAACCTGTCTTGATTATTTGAATATTATCATGCTGGTATTTATTTATTAAATCCTGATTTTCATAACATTCTTCATCCATTATACAGATGATGTTATATTTTTTGAAATTTTGTTCAAATATCTTGTTTAAAATGTTCTGGGCATAGTTTTGTTTTGAAGATATTGTTAAACAAATTGTAATGCAATCACTCTTAACTGATGTCATAAAAAAAATCACCTTGATTTAATTATTTTAAATTGAATAAACTGTATATTCTTCTTTTTTGTCATTTAACATACTGAAAATAATTCTTTTGAAATTATTGTTTGAAAATAACCTGTTTTCATACTTTGTTGTGGTATTTAATATGTATTTATTAGCATTTTCTTCTATGAGATAGTCTTTGTTTAGATATTTATAATGTAATACTGCTTTATCAACAAATTTTTGGTTAATATCCTTTTTTAAATCCCGTATTATAAAATAATCATCCCCATCAAATGAATCTGCTAAATTCATTAAATCATCCTGATTTATAATCTGAATTTTTTCATCCTTCTCATCTTTTGTCAAATCAGGATTGGATGTTATCATCAAACATTTTTTATGATTATAACTTATCTTGTTAAAGTCTTGCTTTACTGCATCATATGAATCATCAGTATATATCACATATACATTTTCAACGGATTCATCATATTCAAATCCTATAACGTTTAGAATATATTTGAAGCGTTGGGTATAATTGTGATTTTTAAGAACATTGTAAAGATTTTCTTCACATACCCGTTCCACTTCCTGTTGATTTAAATCCAATGATTCTTCCTTATCCAGGTAATAGACATTGTTTCCAAATAAATCATAAACTCCACTTGAATAATTTGAGATTACATACGTGTTAGAAGACATTAACTCGAAGACTCTTCTTGCAAACATTGTAGGTGAGTTTGTTATGGAATTTATGTTTAATGAATACTTACTTTCCTTATATACTTCATCCATATTGTCAAAGGATACACCCGGGTTAATGTATTCATCATATTCATCAGGATATTTCCATGAAGGATTTTTATCGCTGATTTTAGAGTTTCTATCGTAAATTTTAAGGTTATAACCACTTTCAATGATTTTGTTAAACATTTCTTTCATCAATGCACATCTTTGAGGAAAATCATAGCCGTACCAACTACCTGCAAAAATAATGTCTTTTGAACGCTCTTTATTTTGAATTGGATTGAAATGTTTTATTTGGG
The DNA here is from genome assembly GCA_013330915.1 of Methanosphaera sp. Lineage (GTDB taxonomy): Archaea > Methanobacteriota > Methanobacteria > Methanobacteriales > Methanobacteriaceae > Methanosphaera > Methanosphaera sp11921u. Next base: position 11,418 of record DUHK01000074.1, read on the forward strand.
AAGCAAATAGTAATGGATGTACATTTTCATGACCCCTTACCAGATATTTTTTAACTGAATCATAATCTGATGTGAAAATGTAATCAAAGTTTAAGGCTGCATCAACAAATATGTCAAATGATTTTGGATCTTCCTTATTCCAGAAAACTGTTGGAATATCGTTTTCATTACAATATTCTATGATTTTTAGTAATGTCTTTTCTTTGTCCCTGTTGATGTATGTAATTTTATGTTCCCATGGTGAATCAATGTTTTCAACAGCAACATTGTTAATTATATTTGATTTTCCAACGCCGTGCCATGCTGATTCACAGAAAAACAAATCTATTTCATTTTCTTCAAATACATCCAACCATGAATCTGGTTCTAAACAAAAAGCATTGAATTCCATTTTATATGAATTGTATGAAAATGAATCCATAACAACTGCCACATTAATATCTGCCAATTTGGGTAGTGCAGTGTTTTTTTCTTTTTCTAATACTATATTAAAATCATCTGATGTCATGTTTAAACCTTTAAAAGATAAGTATTAATGATATATTTAAATTAAATAATATAACTAATTTGTTTTAATAATATATTTGTGGTTTTGATTGATTGTAATACGTTATGAGAAATAAATAATTTAAAATAAAA
>DUHK01000167.1:0-3061 GCA_013330915.1 Methanosphaera sp.
GACAAAATGATGTGTTGTGGAGCAGGTGGAGGATTAAGAGCAAGAGACAAAGAAGTTACCACCTCTTTCACCAAAGAAAAACTCGACAACATGACAGCAGCTAACGTAGATGCTATCATCGATGTATGTCCTTTCTGTCACATGCAATTTGATGTAGGTCAAACAGAAGTTAACGAACAATACGGAACCAACTTTGCAATTCCTGTATTACACTTAGCTCAATTATACGGATTAGCAATGGGATTATCACCAGAAGAATGTACACTTGACAAACAAGTTGTAGATCCTAGTGCTCTCGTTGAAAAAATGAACACACCTAAAGAAGCACCTGCAGCTGAAGAAGCACCTGCAGCTGAAGAAGCATCTGCAGCAGACTACCAAAAATTAAATATTGATACAGATACTTGTGTAGGTTGTGGATTATGTGTAAATGCATGTCCAGTATCACACCTTGAAATGGTTGATGAAAAAGCAACTGAAACTAAAGAAGACAATTGTGTAAAATGTGGATTATGTGTAGATGCATGTCCTGTAAATGCAATTAACTTAAAAGAATAATTTTATTATTCTTTTTTTTCACTTTCTTTTACAAACTTTCTATTTTTATTATATTATTTAATCAATTATAGTATACTTTATTAATTTTGAAGAATCAATATATCATTATATAAGTTGATTTAGATAATAGAAATATTTATCCTGATAACTATTTATTAAAAGGAGAATTTAATATGCAAAAATTTATTGTAGAATTAATAGGTGTTTTCACTCAAAAAGATTTACCTGAAGATTATGAACAGTTCGTTGAATATAAGGCAACAATTCAAAATAAGGAAATAACAGAAGAGGATAAAATTGCAGTATTAAGAGTTAAAGATACTACCAGTTACCAGATTTTCTTCTTAAACGATTACGAGTCCCTTGAACAACTTGATCAAGAAGTAGATGAAAAGTTAGACGGTAAAATATACAACTTCAATGTTCGTAAAATCTTGGAAGGTCACATAAATGGATAATCAAGAATTAATGGACCCTTTAGAACAAAGATGGGTTGTACTTGATCATCTTCTTCAGGAATTAGGTAAAAAATACGACATTCCAACAGAAGTGACAAAAAACCTTCAATATGCCCGATCATTGACTCATTACTACAATCAGGATCCTACTGAACCTGACAGGGCAAAGGAACTGCCACGTATCGATTCACTGCTTAATGATACTGAACTTAAATTAATGGGTATGGCAGGTATGGAAGGTGAAGACTTTGTATCCGAATGGGAACAAAGGTTACTTGATGCTGCTAAAGGTAAAGAAGTATTTAAACAGGCCAAGATTCAATCAAAATTTATTCCTGGTATGCCGGCAAACTTTGATTTTGTAAGGTTTAACTTTAAAAAACCTATTCATGAAGAACGTTTTATGGAAATCTGTGAATATGAAAATGTAATAATCGAATTTGATGATAATGATTCATCAGTTTTCATATTTGGTGAAGAAGATCATATTAAAGAAGCACTTAAGGAAATGGCTCCTTTTTTCAGTGAACAAATGGTCTGATTTATAATTTATCAATCCCCACCCTATTTTTTTCTAGTTTTTGTTCCTCAACGAGATATATCGTTTATTTTACTACGTTTACATAGTTTTATTAATGTCAAAATAGAAATTATTTATTATATAATTAATTGGAGTATATATAATGAAAATTTTAATGATTACTGATATTCATAGTAATCCGGATAAAATTTATAGTTATTTGGATGAAAATTCTGTTGATGAAATTATAATTACTGGTGATGTAACTGAATTTGGTCCTGAAACTCTTTTTGTTGAGACCTTAAATAAATTTTCACAGTATGCCAATGTTCATGCATTATATGGTAATTGTGATCCAGACAATTCAAGTGAATTAATCGATGAATCTAATGCAATAAATATACATGACAATACTTCAAATATTGGAGATATAAAACTGGTTGGATTTGGTGGTTCAAACATCACACCATTTGACACAACAAATGAATACTCTGATGAATTTTTATATGAAAATTTAAATAAATACTCAGATATTTTATCTTCAGATTCTTTCACAATACTTGTTACACATGCACCACCATTGGATACAAATGCCGACAAAATAGGAAGCGGTGCACATGTCGGAAGTAGTGGAGTAAGAAAAATAATTGAAGAAACACAACCAACACTTAATGTTTGCGGTCACGTTCACGAATCAATAGGACAAGACAAAATAGGAAATACTGTGGTTGTAAACCCTGGTGATGCAAATAGTGGACATGCATGTATAATAGAATTAAGTGATGAAGATATCAAAAATAAAAATGTTAACATAGAACTGATAGAGATTGAGGAATAAATGATGACAAAGTTTAACGTAGAGGATGTTTATATTTTTAATCCAGAACGGGAATGCATGTCTCGTGAAGACCTGAAAGAATTACAATTAAGAAGACTACAAAGCATAGTTAAATATGCATATGAAAATGTTCCATTTTATCAAAACTCATTTGATAAAGCAGGTGTAAAACCAGAAGATATTAAAACATTGGAAGACATACAGTTACTTCCATTCATTACCAAGGACGATTTAAGAAACACTTATCCTTTTGACCTGCAGGCCGCACCAAAAGAGGATTGGGTTGAAGTTCATTCAACCAGTGGAACAACCGGAATACCAACCGTAGCAGCATACACTCAAAAAGATCTTGATATATGGGCAGAATGTACCGCAAGAGGACTTGCAAGTGTTGGTGTTCATAAGAATGATATAGTAAACGTAGCATATGGTTTTGGTTTATTCACAGGAGGACATGGAGCACAATATGGAGCTCAAAAAATAGGAGCACTGGCAGTGCCTATGTCTTCAGGTAACACACAAAGACAAATGAATTTCCTAAAGGACTTCCCTGCAGATTTCCTATGTTGTACCCCATCCTATGCATTATACCTTGCAGAATCCTTTGAAAAAGAAGGTATTGATCCACACTCCATTCCATTAAGAGGTGGATTATATGGTGCTGAAATGTGGACAGAAGAAATCAGA
>DUHK01000167.1:3186-5077 GCA_013330915.1 Methanosphaera sp.
GAATGTCACATAAAAGATGGTATGCACATAGCAGAAGATCATTTCTATCCTGAAATTATCGATCCAAAAACACTTGAAGTTTTACCTGAAGGTAGTGAAGGTGAAATTGTATTTACCACCTTAACAAAAACAGGAATGCCCGTAATCAGATATAGAACAAAAGACATAAGCTCATTATGTTATGATAAATGTGAATGTGGCAGAACAACAGTTCGTATGAGTAGAATTACTGGACGTAGTGACGACATGCTTAAAGTCAAAGGAGTAATTGTATTCCCTAAACAGATTGAAGAAGTAATCATGAAAATGGATGAACTATCTCCAGCATATCAAATAATTGTTTCAAGACCTGATACTCTTGACATGATTGAAGTTCAAGTTGAAATAGACCAATCAACATTTAAGGATTCAATAGTTGATCTGGAAGGATTCAAACGAAAAATATCTAAAAAAATAAAAGAGGCCATAGGTATTGGAGTGAAAGTTACATTGGCAGAACCATATTCATTACCAAGAAGTGAAGGTAAAGCCGTAAGAGTAATTGATCAAAGAGATTTTAGTTAGAGGTGAAAAACATGTCAATTAAACAATTATCCGTATTTTTAGAAAATAAAAAAGGAAGATTATGGAAGGCATTAAACACATTAAAAACCGAAAACATTGATATCAGGGCATTATCTATTGCGGACACATCAGAATTTGGTATCTTAAGAATGATTGTTTCCGAGCCTGACAAAGCAAAGTCATTACTGGAAAAAGAATTTGCAGTAAGTATAGCAGATGTACTTGCAATAGAAGTGGATGATCAACCTGGAGGTTTGGAAGCTGCATTGGGATTGTTAAATGAAAATGATGTTAATGTAGAATATGTTTATGCATTTGTAGAAAAGAAAACATCCAAAGCTTTAGTTGTTTTAAGAACAGATGATAACCAAAAATCATTAAAAATATTGAAAGATAATTCTTTCTCAGTAGTTGAAGATGAAGCATATACCATTTAGGTATATGTCACTATTTTTTTTATTTTATTTTATAGAACTGATTCGGTGCATAATTGTAACCGTATTTTATAGCATTTTGTAGAAAAATGTTGCTTTTTTTACAGGAATCTAAGAGTGTTTCTCCATTGATTAGATTGCTTGTTATTGCTGCAGAGTGTGTGCATCCGGTTCCATGGGTGTTGTTTGATTTGATTAATTTTCCTTGGATTGTATGAACTTCATCGTTTTCCACGAGGATATCGTTTCCGTTAAGATGTCCTCCAGTAATCACAACACTGTTGTCATAACTTAAAAATTTTGCCACCTTTTTCATATCTTCTTCATTGGAGATTTTCATATCCGATAATTTTTCTGCTTCATGTATATTTGGAGTAATCAAATAGGATTTTTCCAGGATATGTTTTTTCAGGTACTTATGAAAATCATCCTTAGTAAGGTCGCTGCCGCTTTCACTAATCATCACAGGATCAACAACAGCCTTAAGATTATATTCCGATATTTTCTTTGACACTAATTTAACGATATCCTTTGAATATAACATTCCGGTTTTAAAAAATTCTATAGGATAAACATCCAAAATCTGATTGATTTCATCTTCAATTACTTTCAGGTCCAGTTCCTGAATATTTATCACACCGAAGGGATTTTGTGCCGTAACACATGTTACAACACAGTTGGCATAAACATTGTGTGCATGAAAAGTTTTGCAGTCGGCAATTATTCCTGCACCTCCTGAAGGATCCAAACCTGCTATACTCATAGAACAATTATCTTTCATTTTTTCTTTGTACATTTAATCTCTCCTTTCCGTGACTGCTTTCAACAACGATATTTAAACTAATTAAATAATCATAACTACTGGTTCCTGTTCCATGTAATAACAATTCACC
>DUHK01000069.1:0-765 GCA_013330915.1 Methanosphaera sp.
TGATTAAGTGCTTTATTATATTATTTGTCTTAAAAAATACATATCTCTTTAATATTGATGATGTGTTTGTTAGTGAAATAGATAAACTAAAAAAAAATCACGGGTCTGGATAAAAAAGCATGAGAATTATTGAATATGCTTAAGTTAAGGGAATTATTTGATAATTATAATCTAAAAAAAAAGTAAAAAAAAATATTATCTGTTTAGGGGATAAAAAAATGATTTGAAGAAGTTTTTGGAAGATTTATTCTTCTTTTTCCTCTTCTTCTAAATCTTTTATGTTTACTTTACCAATGTATTCAACATCGTCCGGTTTAAATCCAAAGTTTACACTTGTTTTGTTAAAGTGGTCTAATTCTATTGTTGAAGTCATATCATCTTCGTTTGTACTTTTTAAAGAAATTTTGTTGTGTTTCGGCATATTTTCAGCTCCTAATTGTTTATGATTAAAGTTTCATATTAATTTAGAACTTTATATAATTGATTATATGCCTAACATATATTTATACTATAGGAATTAATAACAGAATTTTTAAGAAATATCAAATAATTTTGATAATTTTATTAGATTAAAAAAAAATAGAAAAGTGTGAGATTATATTACAATATAATCCTCACTTGGAGCATAATCCTTATCGCCCACAAACCTAAATTCCATATGTTCTATACTACCATAATCATCCAGATCCAACATAATGTTTCCGTCACCATCTGTTTGTCTGGTAATTTCTGTACCGTTATCCAGTATTATTTTAACGTATTCAT
>DUHK01000069.1:961-3435 GCA_013330915.1 Methanosphaera sp.
GTATCATTTGTTTTGTTTTGAGTGGTGTTGTCGCTTTTGTTGGTGCTGTTTTGTGTAGTATTTGCTGTGTTGTTAATGCTTGTGTTCGATGATGAATTAGTGGTATTGTTGGATGTTGTACTGTTTGTATTATTGGATGTTGTATTGTTTGTATTATTGGCTGTTGTATTGGTGGTGTTTTTAGTGTCGTTTGTTGTGTTGTTATGCGTATCGTTTGCTGTGTCGTTTTCCTCAATTACCGTGTTTATTGTGGTTTCCGATGGATTGAACGTGTCGTTTCCCGCATATTTGATTGTGAACTTACAGACACCTACGTTAACAGGAATTTCAACCAGACCACTGGAATTTGTTTTTTGACTGTTTTTTGTATTGTTACAATCAATATCCAATGCTGCATCACCGATTGGATGATTATTCACATCAACAAGTTTTAGGCTGATGCTTCTTTCTTTTTCATCGAAATCAGCATATATTTTTGTATCAGTCTTACTGTTTTCTATTTCAATGTTCTTTTCACAAGGATTATACTGTTGGTTTCCTGCATATGATAATTTTATACTGCTTATACTTGAATCAAAATTTGTGTCTAATGTAATTCTTCCATCAGAATCTGTTTGCTTATCAGTTGATGTATTGTTTGAATATAATACCTTGATTGTTGAATCAGGAATTTTTTCATTATTTGCCGTTTTAAGTGTTGCTGTTATGGTTGAATTATTGTATTCAACATCTATTTGAGTGCTTATTTTTGTTATTTCAAGAGTGGTTGTTACTTCTGATGGATTATATTCATCATTTCCTTCATATACAACTGTAACTTCAGGTCTTTCTCCATTAAGTTTAGGTATTTGAATGTTAACGTTTCCGTTTTCAACAATTCCTGAATATTTCACGCCATTTAGAGTTATGCTGGCAGTACCCCCGTTTACCGGATAGTTGTTTATATCCTTCACATAGGCATTTACTATTACCTGATCCTTTGCGCCGAAGCCTGCAGAGTTTACTTGAATTTGCGTATCTATGCGTACGGTAGTATCGTTTAGTTCTACAGGAGTATTTTCCTGAGTGTTATTATTGTTGCCAAGTAATCCCGTATAATCAAAGTCTGAAGGAATGACCGCCGAAGCAATTAACATCAGCACAGCCAGTGTACATATTGCTATTACTACTTTCTGGGTGGTATTGAATGTTTTATCGTTTCCATTTGATTTTTTTGCATTTTGTTTGTATTTGAGTACTGGACTTTCACTTAGTGGATTTCCACATACAGAGCATATGTCATTTTCACTTTTATTGTAATATCCACATCTATCACATTTCATACAGATTTACCTCAATCAATTATTTTAAAAATCTTTAATAACAATCAACATCATTGCTTTTGGTGAGATTCACAAAAAAGCAAATATCTTTTTTTTATATTTATTTTATAATGTAGATTATTCCAGTAGTTATATTTATACTTTTAAAAGAAAGGAATCATACATCATTGGAGTGTCTTTAAGAATTGTAATAAAAAGGATGAATATATGAAATGTGAAAATATGCAATGTAATAGTGATTGTTGAATTTTAAAATTATGATAAAAAAAGTTTGTGTGAAAGAATTTCCGGGAAAAAAGAGTGAATGTTGATTATTAATTTTAATAATCAATAAATATTTTTAGTTAAAGGTTATGTTTTTAGAATATAGAACCAAGCTTTCGTTTGGATCATATACTTCAATTTCTACTTTTTTGGGTTTGTTTGTTGTTGGTTGATTATATTGAAGATTTAATTGATATTTCTGATCTTTTTTAATGCTGCTTATATTATTATCAATGCTTTCGTTAATTAATGTTCCGTTGGCATTATACCATTTTCCTTTAACCTGAATGTTTTGGAAATCCCTCTGTGAAGTAAGCACTCCCTGTACTCCACCGGTATAATTGGTGTAATTTCGTTTGATGTCCGTTGACAACTGTGTGATTTCTATTGCATCCAGTTTGCTTTCCATGTCATTTTCCAGGGTTATGCTTCCCATAACGCCAACTGATAACAGGAGTATAATTGAGACAAGGGGTACAATCCAGTAAACCGTGCTGTTTGTAGTGTTTTTTGGGAAATTATTGTATCTTTCCCTTATTTCACTTTCATCACCAAAGAAGTGAGCATCCAGAACGTTGTTTTCCGTGTAGTTTTCACTTTTTTCCTTTTCAAAGAAGCAAACTACTGCGGCAATCAACAATAATATGAAAGGAATTATAACATATAACCCCATACCCACCAATGAACCAAAGGCACAGATTACATATTGAACAATGGCTATTTTATAGTCTTTATCAAATAGAAATATGCCTGCTAAAGCAAGAATAACGGATAATGCCGTTACAAGAGTACCGCTTAACATATCAGAAGTAAATACTGATGATGAATAAGTAAAAAATACTCCCACTAATCCAAATAAACAGGCCATTAAAGCTATGATGGGATTAA
>DUHK01000055.1 GCA_013330915.1 Methanosphaera sp.
ATCTGCATTCGATTCTTGTTCCGACTCCTCTGGAAGCAGGAATTCTTAGGTATGTTGACCTGTTTTTTAATCCGTATGCTATGTAACATGGTGCTTCATAACCTGGAACCAGACGTTTGTATGAGTTTACTGTAGGTGATAAGATTGCGGACAATGCTTTTGCGTGTTTTAATAATCCTCCTATGAAGTATAATGCCTCTTGAGAAAGTTGTGTTTCTGTGTCAGGGTCGTAGAAAATGTTTTTACCGTCTTTGAAGAGACTTTGATTGCAGTGCATTCCACTACCGTTAACTCCGAAGAATGGTTTTGGCATGAATGTTACATTATATCCTAAGTTGTCGACCAATGCTTTAATTGCCTGTTTGAATGTTATTACTGCATCTGCTGTTTTTAATGCATCATCAAATCTGAAATCTATTTCGTGTTGTCCCGGTGCTGCTTCATGATGACTGAGTTCAATATTGAAATCGAGTTTTTCAAGTCCTAAAACTATTTCTCTTCTTATGTCTGTTCCCTGATCTAAAGGTTCTACATCAAAGTAAAATGCATCATCAGCTGGTTTAAAGTTTCCTTTTTCGTCTTCTTCAATAATGAAAAATTCCGGTTCAGGTCCCATGTTAAACTGGTATCCTCTTTCTTCTGCCTTTTTAAGTGATTTTTTCAGTACTCCCCTAGGGTCTCCTTCAAAAGGAGTTCCGTCCGTATGGTATATATCACATAGGAATCTGCATGTTCCTTTGTCTTCAGGTCTCCAAGGTAATGTTGAAAATGTGGATACATCAGGTTTTAATGCTAAATCACTGTCGTTTATATCTACAAAACCAGCTACTGATGAACCGTCAAAGAGTAATCCGTTATTGATTATGTCTTCGGCATCATCAGGTTTTTTTAATGATACTGCCATACTTTTTGGTATACCATGTATATCTGAAAATTGTAGTCTTAAAAATTTAGAACCATATTCATCTATCTGTTTAATTATATTGTCTATTTGGTCATCATGTTTTGACATAAACCCCACCTTAAGCTTATTTTATTGTTAGTTTAGTTCAATAATTACTAATTTGTAATTATATATTTATCTGTTTTTAGGTTATTACGGAAGCATCTTTCCTAATTCTATCTATTACTTAAGTAATATATACAATTTTTCAAAATATAAACCCAACATTTAAAAAAAAATAGGTTAAAAGTCGATTAATCTGAATGATGATATATTGAATAAATCCCACATCAGAACTGTTGGTGCTAAAACAACATCATTTTTACCAAGAATATACTTAATTGTTTCGTTAACCTGCAATGCTGCAAATATTGAGGGAGTTGTTCCTAAAACTTGAGGTTTATTGGCACTTATACCCAGAAGATATTCTTTTATTTCTTCATCAAGAGGTTTGTTAACGGATTTTAATCTGAATAATTCCTCGTAACTTACTGAACCCGGTTCAAATACTGAGAGTTGTCCTGTTGTTTTTTCAACTGCACTGTGAACAAAGACCATTCCCTGTTTTTTTGCCTCTCTGGATATCAGTACCCTTGTGTAAACATTGTCAACTGCATCCACCAGGATTTTACTGTTTTTAAAAACTTCAGATATATTGTCTTGAGTGATGGTTAAATCATAGGCTGTTATGTTAACATTTGGATTGATTTTTTCCATTGCAATCCGAGTAGTTTCAACCTTTGATTGATTTATAGTATCAAGATTACTTCTTATCTGCCTGTTTAGATTTGTCTCATCAAAGACATCCTGATCGACTATGGTTAACTCTTCAAAACCTGCGCGAACAAATTGTTCTATGATTGTTCCACCCAAACCGCCACAGCCAACTATCACTATGGGAGTTGTACGTAAAAGTTCCTGTTCTTCCCGTGTAAATATTTCCTTTTGTCTGGAAATCATATTGTTGTATAAATTTGACATATTATCTCATCCAAGTTTTGTTATATAAATTTTATAATAACTTTTATTATAAATTATATATAACAATTGTTATATTTATTTGGATAAAAAAAATCTTAAAAAACAGTAATTGAAATAAAATAATCTTAAAAAAAACTTTAATAATACTAACTGATTAAATCAATTAGTTTTATTATTTTAACTTATACCATAATAGTATAAGTGCCGGGGGCGGGATTCGAACCCGCGACCTCACGGTATCCCAGGAAAAAGTCAGAGCAATGCTTAATACCCTATGAGCCGTGCGCTCTAACCAGCTGAGCCACCCCGGCGTGGCACATTAATATCTATATAGATAACCATATATATACTTTACGGTATTAAATGAAAATTTTAACAAAAAGAATTTATTTAAAAAAACAGAATAAATAAAAGTAATAACACTTTAAAGTAGGGGAGAAGGTTTTAATTATGACTCAATTAATAGAAGCAAAAAAAGGTAACATAACTCCAGAAATGGAATATGTAGCAAAAAAAGAAAAAATTGATGTAGAAAAACTAAGAAAATACGTTGCTTCTGGAAAAGTAGTTATACCTAAAAATAATACATATGATACTATTCCAACAGGTATTGGAAAGGGTTTAACCACTAAAATCAATGCAAACATAGGTTCTTCAACCGAAATGGAAGACATAGACGTTGAATTGGAAAAAGTAGACGTGCTAGTTAAATATGGTGCCGATGCTGTAATGGATCTAAGTACTGGTTCAAAATTACATGAAATACGAAAAGCCATAAGAGAAAAAACAAAGATTCCACTGGGGACAGTACCAATATATCAAGCAGGAGTAGAAACCAGAGAATCCGGTAAACCAGTAGTTGACATGGATGAAGATACAATATTCAAAGTAATTACAGAACAGGCAAAAGAAGGTGTTGACTTCATAACAGTCCATTGTGGTATAACAAAGGATGCAATCCAATCAGTCAAAGATTCTGAAAGAATTATGGGAATAGTCAGCAGAGGGGGTGCATTAACTGCAGCATGGATAATGCACAACGAAAAGGAAAATCCTTTACACAAAGACTTTGATTATCTTTTGGAAATCTGCAGGGAATA
>DUHK01000039.1 GCA_013330915.1 Methanosphaera sp.
CAGTTTTAAAATCAGAACTTTCCGGAGCTGCTATTACAAGTCTTGTATGTCCAAAGTTTAAATCTTCCAAAACTTCCACATCTGCTCCATTTTCTTTTACCAGATCATAACCTGTTATTCCAATATCTGCTGCCCCGTCTTTGACATATTCAGGAATATCTGCAGCTCTTGTAAACATGACTGTTATTTCCGGATCAAATGTGTGTGAAAATAACTTTCTGTTGGAATTATCTATTAATCCTATTCCTGCTTTTTCCAATATTTCTACTGCAGGACCACTAATTCTTCCTTTAGATGGTAATGCTATACGTACACCCATTAAATTCCTCCTGTTGAATTATTAATAAATGATTAAAATTAATGAATTTTCTTTAACATATTATGGATTACTATTATTATTTATGTTTATCAAAATATAATATTATTATTAAAAAATCATTAACAAAATATGAGATAATTATTATAACATTAATCAAAAGGTGTGTATGTTGATAGTGAATTTAAATGGTATTGTTAAATCAGGACTACAAAAAGCAGGAATGTTCATGCAAAAAGAAACTTACATGAAACAATATATGAAAAAGTTAGGTTTCATGCCATATAATGGAACATTGAATGTGAAATTGGAAAACGATGTTGAAATAAATATCCAGGAAAAATATAATGAAAAACTCAAAATCATCAAGGGTGATGAAAACCTGGGTGATGTATATTTTTTAGAAGCCACAATATCAACAAACGACAAAAAAAATTCTGAAACGGGAGCAATATTATTTCCTACAAAAACCGTGCATAAAATAGACACCCTTGAATTTGTAGCAAAGGATAAATTAAGAGAAAAAATGAATCTAAAAGACGATTCAAAGGTAATAATATCCATTCAAGATTAAAATATATATTAAATATAAAACATAAATAATTATAACTATAATGTTAATCACTATTTGTATATCAGTTGGTTTAGCATTAACAGACAGATGAACATTTACACCGTATTCCTGGAGGGATACAATGGCAAACGACTATGAACTGGTTACTAGTGCAACCGTCAACAAATCAATGTTAAGAAAAATTGGAGAAAATCAATACTTAAAAATAATACCACCAGAAAAAATAGTGCAAATTTCAACTATTGAACAAAATAAAATTACAGAACCAATCACACAAACAGATGAAACTATAATTGAAGCGTACCCTCAAGAAGTAAAATTATTTAGAAACCAAAGCAAAGATACAAAATACGAAACAAAATGGCAAACATTGACTGGAGAAACATTTGAAATACCTGCTTCTGATATTAAGACTATATATTCACTCCTGAAAGCAAAAGGATTGGTGTTGGTTGACAACATGCTTAACTTATCAAATATATTAAGTATGATTATAAAACAAGACACGCTAGAAAAGAAATTAGAATCCATAAAAGAAGAAATATAGGGTTTCTAAACGATAATATCTAAAGAATTAACCCCATTTTTCTTTAGAATCTACTTTTTAACCTGTAGAAAAAACAAGAAAAGTTCATTAATTCTACAGACTACTTTTTTTAATATTATTTTTTGTAAATATCAACTATCTGTTCAAAAGTCAGGTAATCCCTGAACTTAGGAACTTCAGCCAATTCAACAAATTTCATTACATCCAAATCTTTATTCACCACATCCTTGGCAGCCTGGGTGAACTTTTCCAATTGGAGGTAATCTTCAGGAACACGCCCCTTATTTTCCACTTTTGCCTTGCTAATGCTCCATATATTTTCCTTACTTATGCCTGATTTTGCAGATAGGAAGTCACTTACATGTGAAACAATTTTTTCATCATATGTCCTGTTTAATATTATTCCTTTGGTATCTATATTCATCTTATTGAGTAATCTGATGTGTGCTTCTATGTCTATGGCGGCAGTTTCAATTCCACCCTTGCTGACACTTGAAACCATTATGACAGGAATGTTACCTGCATATGCTATTTCGGCAGTTGAATATGGAACTTTTTCATTCAACAAACCGGTCGCTGCACTCATCACACCCTCTACAAGTACCAGATCATAACCTTTTCCCTTGACATTTTCAATGACTTCATCCAATGGTGTCCATCCAATATCTCCTATTTTTATTGAAGCATAGTCATGCAATTTTTCTTTATTCATATATAATGATGGAGACAAATCTCTGATGTCGGGACCGACTTTAACTACATAGGTATGAATTCCCCTTTCACGTAAGGCTCCTACAATTCCACTTGCCAGGAATGTTTTTCCCGATTCTGAACCCGTACCCATCAACATTATCATTGGAGGTACTTCAGGATGTTCTTTTTTAGGAGTATAGAAATTATTGGTGTTTACTGCAATTTCACTGAAAACCTTCTCATGAAGTTTTTTGTTTTTTTCGATAATTTCATCATATTGATCTTTGGCATCCAGATAATCAAGAATATTGTTTACAATTGCCTGATTGTTATCTAAAAGGCCGTGGATGGTAGTTCCAAGAATATTTCCCTTCTTGTTGCTTACTCCGGACAATACCCTTGATGGCTTATGCATATAGTTTGCCCTTACAATATTGGAATACATTACGTTCTTATCGTTTGATTCGATTTTTCCGTATGTATGACAGTGAAATCCTGTTACTGTGGTGTCCTTTAAACCCTTGGTAAACAATGTGGTATCATCTACAACATCTGCATTTACCTTGTTGGTGTTTATTAGTGGTTCGAAAGTGACATCAAGCAATCCTAATCCTTCACGTATTACAGGTACAGGTGAATTTCTGCCCACATCCGTTTGTTTGGCCAGAATTTGGAAACCTGCACACATACCAAGGATAAATCCATCATTATCATTTATTAAATTGATTTCCTCAGCCAGTTGTGGAGTTAATGATTCGGATTCCATGATGGTTCCACCAGGAATTATTAAACCATCCAACTCTTCGTGGGCTTTTTTTCCGTTTTCTATTGTTCCATCAGATTTCACGACATTTGTTGGCAAATGTCCAAAATGTTCATATAATGTTAGAACACCATCTACTTCTAATATTCCTATTTTAACCATAAAATTCATCCATGTAGTTTTTAAATATCTACTAATATTTTGTTGAAAGTAGTATAAAGTTATATTTAAAATAAAATGTAAAAAAAGTTAAAATTTAGTAAAAATAATTTAAAAATAAAAAGTTAATGCCCTGACGGGGATTTGAACCCCGGTAAAGGGATCCGCAGTCCCTCGTGATATCCGCTACACTACCAAGGCATATCAAAAATAATATGCTATAAAATACTAATTGTATTTTTATAGTTTATTAATATTAAATTTTTCGTTTGTAACTATAAAAAAATGGAATATAATTAGAATTATTTATTCTAAGTATATTGCCGGTTTGTAAGGAGCAGCATTAACTGCCTTATTTTGTGGGTCATATGTTGGTTCAGAATAAACTTCTATTTTAGCATTGATTTCGCTTTCCAAATACTCTTTGGCATCTTCAATTATTGAAACTTCATCAATTTTTCCAACATAGTTAATTTTGTTAAATGATTTACCTGCTTTTGTTGCAAATTTGGATAGTTCTTTTTTGTTATCATGTAAATTTGCCTTCATGGATCTTCCTATTATTTCACCAATATTTGGTTTTCCAACTTCCTGTGCAATATCATAGACCTTGTATTTCCATTCAGGAGCTGTGTATAAATGTACTGTTTCAGGATTTGCATTGGTTATTTTGATGATTTCCTTAATGTCTTTGGCTAAATCCTGAATTATCTCTTCACCTTTTTCTATGGAGACATCTATTACTGATTCATCAGCTTTTGGCCATGCAATGGATGATATGAAAGTGTCATCATCATTGTATTTGTCCCATATTTCTTCGGTTGTGTACGGTACGAATGGGGATAATAATCTGATCCATGTGTTTACTATGTAAGTCAATGTTTCTTTTTCTTCCTCTTCGATTGTGGTAATTCTGTTTAGGTAATAGTCAACATCTTTTCTGAAGAGGAATAAACTTGCCTGTAATGCTTTTCTTGTTTGGAATCCTTCAAGGGCTTCTGTAGCTTCTCCGATTTTTTGGTTTATCTGACTGATAATCCATTTGTTGATTGGTTTTTCAACGGAAGGTATTTTATTATCCATGGATAATTTTAATTTTTCTCCTGTTAATGATTCGATTTTTTCAGGGAATTCCTGGATTAACTCTAACCTTCTTTGGATACCATTAACTTCTTTTTCTCTCCAATCGAAATCTTGCCATGGTTCTGCTGAAGACATTAAGAATAATCTTACTGTGTCGGCACCATATTTGTCAATTGCTTCACTAAGCAGGATTACATTTCCTTTTGATGAGGACATTTTTTGTCCTTCTAACAATCCCATACCGAAGACTGTTATTCCTTTAGGCCAGTATTCTTTAGGGAATATGGCTGCATGGTGGAACATGTGGAATGAGAGGTGGTTTCCAACAAGGTCTTTAGCTGACAGTCTCCAATTTAATGGGTACCAGTAATTGAATTCTTTTTGAATTTGTTCTGTTAATTCAGGATCTATTTTATTTACTGAACCGTCATTTGCACCATCCTGATTTAGGAATACCTTGTTGAAGAATGCATCGTTTAAATCTTCAGGATTTATGTCTTTCATGTATTTTGCTATGGTGTAATAGGACATGTAGATTGTTGAATCTGTTAATGGTTCTATTAACCATTTTTCATCCCATGGCATGTGGGTACCAAGACCTAATCTTCTTGAACATGCCCAGTCTTCAAGCCATCCGAGGTAGTATTCAAAGTTTGCTTTTAATTCCTTAGGAACTACTTCAACCTGGTCAAGACATTCGTAGGTTTTCTTTGTCCATTCTTCATCAGAGTATTTAACAAACCATTGATCATCCAATTCTTTTACAACACATTTTGCTCCGCAACGACATATAACTGGTTTTTCTGCAAATTCATATAATTTGTCTGCGATGTTTTCGTCTATTAATTTTTCTATGACTTCATCACGTACATCTGCAACACGTTTTCCTTCGAATTCTCCGGTGTTTTCATTCATTATACCTTTTGCATGTTCTGTCTTATATGCTTCGTTGGTAGCGTCTTTGAGTTTTTCATCTTCCTGACTTTCAACGTTGAATTGTTTGATGAAATCTACAGCAGGGAATTCAGAGTATCCTTTTAGTTTTACAAGACTAATCATTTTTATGTTGTCTATTTGTTCCTGTAAACCGTATTTCTCAATTAGTTCTTTGTTGTTTTTAATGTCTTCAAGTGCAATGTAATCTGCAGGTGCGTGTGCAGGTACTGAAAATACTACTCCTGTAGCATAATCTGGGTTAACAAATGATGCTGGGAAAATTGGTAATGGGTCGTTTGTTAATGGATTTGTTACGTATTTTCCAATGAAATCTTTTGGATCCACATCTTCAATGATTTCCATTGATTCTTTTTGGTGAATGATATTAGCAAATGATTCTTTGCTTATTATCCATTTTTCATCGTTGTATTTTACCCTTACATATTCTTCATCAGGATTTAGCCAGAAGTTTGTTGCTCCATATAAGGTTTCTGGTCTGAATGTTGCTGCTACCAGGTAGTCGTCTTCACATGGGAATTTAATTAATGTTAATTCGTTTATTCCTACGCCTTCCCCTTCAAGCAAGTCATGATCTCCCACAGGGTTCTCATCTGATGGACAGTATTTTACAGGGTGTGATCCTTTTCTTATTAAGTCTTTATCCTTAAGTTGTCTTATTTGCCATCTTACAAATTGTTTGTAGTGTGGATCGATTGTTCTGAATTCTCTTCTCCAGTCAATTGAATATCCCATGTGTGTCATGTCTTCATGATATTCTGAACTGAAATATTTTACTATGTATTCAGGATCAACGAATTTTGCCAATTCGTCTTCAGGTACTTGATGTACGTTTTTGTAGATGTCCAATGTCCATGGGTCTTGTCTTTCTATCCTTTTAGCAATTCCAACTACAGGTGCACCTGTTACGTGCCATGCCATTGGAAAGAGCACATTGTATCCCTGCATTCTTTTAAATCTTGCATATACATCTGGAACTGTGTATGTTCTTCCGTGACCTACGTGCATTGCACCACTAGGATATGGGAATGCTACTGTTACGTACATTTTTTCTCTATCATCCGGATTTGATTCGAATAATTTTTCTTCTTGCCATTTCTTTTGCCATTTCTTTTCTAATTCGGAAACCATTAGATTAAACTCCCTGTTTAATTATTTGATTATTAAATGAAAATAATTACGATTGTTTATAATATTAATATTTATATCACTTACAATATTTTAATTTAATCATAATATATTATAAAAAAAGTGTGGTGGTGAATTCATTTCTTATTTAAGAAATATTGGTGGAGTATCCCTTTTATGTTGAGAATTCTTGTTTAGATTGATTATTCGCTCCACTTCAGTAATATCTAACCCTAACTTTTTGGAAATTTCCTCTTCATCATTATTCTCATCAAGATAGAGGTACAATAATCTGTCAAGTACGTGATATGTCATACCCAATTCCTTTTCATCCGTTTGATTAGGCAAAAGACCTGCCGTTGGTGGTTTTTCTATTATTTGTTCGGGAACACCTAATTCCTTTGCAACTGCCATCACTTCTTCCTTGTACAAATCACCTATTGGAAGCATGTCCACTCCACCATCACCGTGTTTTGTAAAGTATCCTACATTTAGCTCTGTTTTATTTCCTGTTCCTATTACAAGTGATTTGTAAATTGTTGCATAATAATATAATATGGTCATTCTTAATCTTGGCTTTACATTTGAAGTTGCCAATGCAAGGTTGTTGTCTGGCTGTCCTTCATTAGAGAGTTCTTTCATGATGTTTTCATGAATTTCATCTATGCATATGCTTTCCCCTTCAATTTTAAGTTTTTCTTGAACTAGCTTTGCATCGTCTAAATCCTGTTGTGATGTTGTTTTTGTTGGAAGTATGTATCCTCTGACATTTGAGGAACCCAAAGCCTTAACTGCCAGGTATGCTACTACTGCAGAATCTATTCCACCACTTAATCCCAGAACCACCCCGGTACAATGTGCATTTTTAACTTTTTCTTTTATAAAATCACATACGTTTTCAATGAAAATCTTAGCATCAAAATCAGGTAAATCTATCATATCCTTTCATTCCAAATAGTTAATTAATGATAAATTTCTTTTTTATCAATAATATAATTAATGAAAATATTAAAATAACAAAAGTTTATTAAATTAGAATGATAAAATATTATTAATAAATATATGAAAAAACATGAAAAAAATATAAAAAAATACATTTTAATTAAACTAGGAGGTAAATCATGGCATTTACAGATTTAGTGAAATTTAACAAAAAAAGCACAACATTCATATTTATCGGAGGAAAAGGAGGAGTAGGAAAAACTACAGTATCTGCTGCAACCGCACTTTGGTGTGCTAGGATGAACAAGAAAACATTAATCATATCAACAGATCCGGCACACTCCCTTGGAGATTCATTTGACAGAATCATAAAACACGTGCCTACACCAATTACCCAAAACCTGGAAGCTATAGAAATTGATCCTGACAAGGCAATGGAAGAATATAAAGAAAAAATGAATCAACAACAAAAATATAACGATGCATTAAGCATGTTTTCTGATCAATTGGATGTAATGAGTTCTTCACCAGGAATAGATGAAGTTGCTTCATTTGAAAAATTCATGGAATATATGAACAGTGACGAATACGATGTCGTGATTTTTGATACCGCACCAACAGGACATACATTAAGACTACTTTCTTTCCCTGAAATGATGGACTCCTGGATGGGAAAATTAATTAAAACGAGAACACAACTGGGTCAAATGGCAAGTAAACTTAAAAACATCATCCCATTCATGGGTTCAGATGAAGAAAATGAACAGGAAATGGAAGAATTAAACAGAATGAAAGAACAAATACTAAGTGCCAGAGAAGTTCTTACAGACCCTAAAAGAACAACATTTAAAACTGTACTCATCCCTGAGGAAATGTCAATCTACGAATCAAGCCGTGCAATGGAAGCATTACATAAATGCAATATGAGTACTGATGGAATAATAGTAAATAAAATTCAGCCTGACAACAACCACTGTGAATTCTGCAGAGCAAGAAGAGAAATACAGGAAAAACGTTTAGAAACAATTGAAGAGTTATTTGGTGATCAGATTATAGCACAAATTCCTCTACAGGCACATGAAGTAAGGGGTATTGATCAACTTTATGAAATATGTGATCTTTTATACGGCTCAGATCCGGGAAACGG
>DUHK01000110.1 GCA_013330915.1 Methanosphaera sp.
GAAGTACTGAAAGATATGCACATAGCACTCAGATCAAGAATCAGAGGGTACGGTTACGAAGTTTTCATGAAAGACACCATGAAAGATACTGCAGAAAATCGTAAGAAATTAGGACAGTTCGTGGCTCAGGAAGTTGAAAATGATGGAAGAATTCCTCATTTCTCAAAAGAAGCTGTAGCAGAAGTCATTAAAGAAGCACAACGTAGAGCAGGTAAAAAAGATTCCTTAACATTGAAATTAAGAGATCTTGGTGGATTAGTTCGTGCAGCAGGAGACGTGGCAGTAGAAGAAGGTGCAAACGAAGTAACAGTAAAACACGTATATGAAGCTAAAAAACAATCACGAACATTAGAACAACAAATAGCAGACAGATACATCGTTCAAAGAAAAGAGTACAGCGTATTCAATAACGAAGGTTCTGCAATTGGATGCATCAACGGTTTAGCAGTAATCGGAAATTCAAGTGGAATAGTTTTACCTATAGCAGCAGAAGCTGCACCATCACAAAGTAAAGAGGAAGGTAAGATTATAGCTGCAGGTAAACTTGGAGATATTGCCAAAGAAGCTGTGCAGAATGTAGGTGCTATTATCAAGAAAAGTATTGGAAAAGACATATCCAATTATGATATCCATATTCAGTTTGTTCAATCATATGATGGAGTTGAAGGAGACAGTGCAAGTGTTTCAATGGCAACCGCAATCATATCCGCGATAGAAGATATTCCTATTGATCAAACTCTGGCTTTGACTGGTTCATTAAGTGTAAGAGGTAATGTGTTACCTGTTGGAGGAGTAACATACAAAATTGAAGCCGCTGCAGAATCAGGAATGAAAAGAGTGTTAATTCCAGCATCAAACATAGATGATGTATTGATTGAAAAAAGATACCAGGACAAAATTGAAATAATCCCTGTAAATACCTTAGCAGAAGTATTAGAATATGCATTGGTTGGTCCTAAAAAAGAGAAGTTCATAAAAGAGCTAAAACAGAACAAAATTGAAAAAATCAAGGACATAATCCCAAATCCTTCCGAGATTATTAGTCACAACCCTTCATCATCAGAAAATTAGGACTTCCCTAATTTACTTTTTTTAAATGAATATTATTTATAAAAAATCATAAAATAAATGATTATATTCCATTATATTGGCTTATTTTTACAAATAAAAAAAAATAATTTAATTTAAAATTATATAAACTATGAAAGTAATAAATCTATAAAGTAATCAATTTTTACGATTAAAGATTCTAGAGAATTATAAAAAAGTATGAATAGTTTAATTAAGATTAAGTAAATAACACGCCCGTGTTATTAAATAAGTCCAAATCAAACTGAAGAAAAACGCAACATTATTAGGAGACCGATTATGGAAAAATTAAAATTTAAGGACTTAAACATATCCTCAGAAATACAAAAGGCAGTAGAAGATATGGGATTTGAAGAAGCATCACCAATACAATCATTAGCAATCCCCCAAATATTAGCACATAAAGATGTAACAGGACAAGCACAAACAGGAACCGGAAAGACTGCAGCATTTGGAATACCATTACTGGAAAATTTAAACAGCAACGATAAAAATCTACAGGCAATTATTTTATGTCCAACACGTGAATTAGCTATACAGGTAGCAGAAGAATTAAAAAAATTATCAAAATATATGCCGAAAATTGATGTTTTACCTGTCTATGGCGGTCAACCAATAGACAGACAAATCAAAGCATTACAAACAGGCGTACAAGTAATTATTGGAACACCAGGCAGGGTCATGGATCACATTGACAGAGGAACTCTTAAATTAAACACCATTAAAACCGTGATACTTGATGAAGCAGACGAAATGTTGGATATGGGTTTTAGAGAAGACATAGAATACATCCTCGAAGACATACCTGAAGACAGACAGTTTTTATTATTTTCAGCAACATTACCACAGGAAATTATGCAGCTTGCTAAAAGATACCAAAACGACCCTGAAATTGTCAAAATAACAAAACACGAATTAACAACACCGGATGTTGAACAGAAATACTTCGAAGTTAAGGAAGACATGAAGTTAGAACTTTTATCCAGGCTCCTTGATTTGAATAACTTTGATTTATCATTAGTATTCTGTAACACTAAAAGAAAGGTGGATAAGCTAGTCAGTCATTTACAGATTAGGGGATATCTGGCAGATGGTTTACACGGAGATTTAACCCAAAATCAAAGGGATCGTGTGATGGGCAAATTCAAGAACGGAAACCTGGAAATTTTAGTTGCAACAGATGTTGCTGCAAGAGGTATAGATGTAGGTGGAGTGGAGGCCGTATTTAATTTCGACATTCCAAACGATAATGAATACTATGTACATAGAATAGGTCGTACAGGAAGAGCCGGAAAAACTGGAAAAGCTTTCAGTTTCGTATCCGGACGTGAAATATACCAGTTAAGAGATATTCAAAGATATGCAAAAACAAAAATTGACCAGGCACCTATCCCATCAATAAGCGACGTTGCAGAAGTTAAAAAGGACAATTTCATTGAACAGTTAAAAGAACGAATAAAAACTGAGAACATCTCCAAGGAAATATACATCATTGAAAAACTGATTGAAGAAGATTATAATTCCATTGACATCGCTGCAACATTACTTAAAGGAATTATGCAAGACAGCAAATACAAAGAGGAAGAATTTGGTGATACTGAAGCACATGAAGGATTTGTCAGATTCTTTATGAGCGTTGGAAGAAAACATGACATGACAATTAGTGTCATCATAAACGCTATCCACGAAAAAACAGGATTAAACGGACATCAAATAGGTAACATTGACATATTTGACAATTTCTCATTTGTAGAAATACCAAATGCCAATGCATC
>DUHK01000087.1 GCA_013330915.1 Methanosphaera sp.
TGATATGCTTTTATCGCATGTTTCTATTTCCTGAACCTTATCTCCATAGGATTCATAGCTTTCCTGTGTGCATATTCCAAGAATTTCTGCAGAAACATTTTCATCTACCTTTTCTTCTCTCCAATTTCTTGTATTTAATCGTTCTTTTAATACTTGTGGATTACATCTTAAAACAATCACCAAATCCGCGTTAGGATAATCTTGTGCCAGATGTCCCTCAAAAATAATAATATCCTTATCTGTTTTTTCTTTTATGCTGTCGATTATGGGAATCATCTTTTCGGTGTCCACTATTTTATATCCTCTTTTTTGATCAATTCCCATATTCAGATCATAGTTTTCAAGCAAAGAGTTTATGCTGATGTAACATGCATCAAAGTCTTCTTTTAAGGATTCGCTAAGTGTTGTTTTTCCTGTTCCGGGTGTTCCTGTAATGATTATCATCATAAATATCAACAAAGTATAATTATATATTAAAAATTATGGTGGGGAGGTTATGAGACCATATGTAATAATGCTGGTGTAATTCCGGCTTCTATTAATGCGGCAATTATCAATAAGATTAATATGAGTATGAAGGTTAAGACAATATCCTTCATTATAGTTTTTGAATTGGCCAGTTCTTCACGTAGTCTGTGTTTAAATAATGCGTTTATCAGATTAAATTCCATTATGGTAATCTTGAATGCACCAACCAGTGCCAGTATCACTGCAGGTAATTCAAATATTCCGTGTGGCAGTATTCCTACAGCAAACTGTAGTGGTGTAACAAGGGTGTATGTGAAACCTATTACCATCCCGTTGAGGATAACTGCCAGAACAGACATTGTTGAGAACAAAAATCCTCCAAGCATTATGATAATGTTTGCTCTGATATTGTTGAGGAATAGATATTGTGCCTCTTCAAGTACTGTCGGATTTGGTGGAACACTTAATATTATTTCCTTGAGTATTTCTATGACGTATGCTTTAATGACTCCACTGAATATGAAACCTAAAAGCGAGGAAAAAATCAGTAGTAATGTGGCAATGATTATCAGTGTCTTGTTTCTGGAGAAGTATTCTTTAATGTATGTTTTGCTAAAGATAGAGGGAACTATTGATGTCATGGTTCTTACTCTCCAAAATACTAATTAAAAAAAAAGTTTATGTTGGGGAAAAGTATTTACATTGTTTGTAATACTTTTCTTATTTCATCAGGGTCTGATGATACTTGTGTTGGTTCTTCACATGCTTCAATAGCAACGTTAGGATCTTTGAGTACGTGTCCTGTTACTATACATACTACACGTTCACCCTTGTCTATTTCACCGTTTTCAACCAATTTTCTTAGTCCTGCTATGGATGCTGCACTTGCAGGTTCCACACCTATACCTTCTGTTCTTGCAAGGTATTTTTGTGCATCAAGTATTTCATCGTCTGTAACGGTATCTGCTGTACCGTTTGATTCTTTGATTGCTCTCATTGCCTTGACACTGCTGACTGGTGCACCAATTCTTATTGCTGTTGCGATTGTTTCAGGATTTTCTACAGGTGTTACTTCGTCACATCCTGCTTTTACTGCGTTTGCTATTGGAGCACTGTTTACTGCCTGAATTCCTGTCATCATAGGTGTGTCTTTAATGTATCCGGCATCCTGGAATTCTGTGATTCCTTTCCATATTGCTGAGATGTTTCCTGCATTTCCAACAGGTAAGACTATTCTGTCAGGTGATTCCCATCCGAGGTCATGCACTACTTCCATTCCTATTGTTTTTTGTCCTTCTAAACGGTATGGGTTAATTGAGTTTAAAAGGTATAGTTCTCCGTTTAGTGCTAGTTGGGTGATTGTTTCTAGTGCGTCATCGAAGTTTCCGTCTACTCCGAATACTTTTGCTCCGTGGAACATTGCCTGGGCAAGTTTTCCCAGTGCAACTTTTCCTGCAGGTAAGAGTACTGCACATTTTAGTCCTGCACGGGCTGCATATGCTGATAAAGATGCTGATGTGTTTCCTGTAGATGCACATCCTACCATGTTCACTCCAAGATCAACAGCTTTTGTTGTTCCCACACTCATTCCTCTGTCTTTGAAACTGCCGGTAGGGTTTGATCCTTCTACTTTAACGAATAATTCTATTCCTAGTTCTTCACCTATTTTGTCGCATCTGCAAAATGGTGTTCCACCTTCATCCAAACTAATTCTGTTTTCTGCGTTAACTGGAAGGAATTCCTTATATTTCCAGATGTTGTCTCTTCTGTTGTCGAAGGTTTCTTTTGGGATGTTGTCTACTTCTGTTACTACTTCTAATATTGATCCACATTCGCAGGTGTATATTATTTCATCATCGTCGTATTCAGCTCCACATGAAATACATCTTATCATCATGATTCTCCTATAAAAAATTGATTTAAAATAATTGCTGTGTATCTTTTACACAGTTGATAATACTATAATATTTATTTAATCTATAATAAATTATTTTCTAATAATGTCTTTAAAAATAGTTTTTTTTAGTGGGTGTGTAGGATTGATGAAGTATAAACTTAACAATTCAAGTGGTAATTAAAATTGATTTTTTGTGTATGTTTTTTTCATAGAATTTGTACTCTCATCAAACCCTCACAAGTATTACATTTGTAATTGTTAGTTAATAAATGTATTGTTAAAACATATGTGATATTAATTAAAATTTATTATAAAAAAAGCTAAGGTTAGTTGGGGGTGTGGGAATTATCCATGTCCTCCACCCATTAAATAACTGATAATAACAATCAGTATTCCAACTCCTATAATTTGTATGACTGTTTTGCTCATGCTTTCCTTGGCTATTTTTCCAAGATAACAACCAAGAACAGTTAACATAATAAAACATACTAATAACGTTGCACCAATGGCAGTATATATATCTCCGAATATGAAAAAGGGGATTGATGGGATAAATGAACCCATGAAACTGGCGGAACCATGGGTTAACATACTCATGAAAACCCTGTATTTTGCCTGTTCATGGATAACAGTATCATCCAGTTTACGTTCCTTAAGAATCATCTGACTTTCAAGGTCACGAATAATTTTCCCTTCCTCTGCATGTTCACCCACATAGGAACCAAAACCATTGGACAATGCTATTGCAATACCTCCACTTAAACCGGTCAAACCAACTGTCCATGGATTTACATTACCTCCGGTGGATATTCCCATCAGTGCCGCAGTTAAGGAAATACTTAAAACAGTTAGAATACCATCAAGTGAACCAAGGGCAACGTACCTGCTCAATTCGATATAATCCTTAATGACTTTCTTCAATGTTATCTTCATATTAAATCTTACTCTTTAGTGATGATTATCTTCCTAATTCCTTATGTGCTCTTGCCAAATGTCCTGCTGCCAAAGCACCGGCCAGGGACAATTCACCTGCAAGAACTATGCTTGCTACTAAGGATGCAAATTTGTTTACGTTTCCACTACCTTTTACATTCATGATGTTTAATGACTCTGTGGCAGTTTCAAGTCTTGTTCCACCACCAACGGTTGCAACAGGCAAGTCAGGGATGGTTACGCTAAAGTAAAGGTCACCGTCAACATTTTCTGCACTGGTAATTCCGATACTACCTTCAACTACGTGTGCAGGGTCTTGACCACAGGCTAAAAATACTGCTGCCACCATGTTTGCAAAGTGTGCATTATAACCGTAACTACCTGCAATTGCTGAACCGATTAGGTTTTTAGCATAGTTAACTTCAACAACAGCTTCTGGTGTTGTTTTTAAGGTTTTTTCCACAATTTCCTTAGGAACTGTAACTTCAGCTACAATGCTTTTTCCTCGTCCTTCAATCATGTTAAGTGCTGAAGGCTTTTTGTCCACACAAAAGTTTGAACTAAGAGCAATAACGTGAATGTCGTTTTTTTCTTCAATAAAGTTCATGGCCTCCTGTGTTGCAATTGTCACCATGTTCATTCCCATACTGTCTCCTGTTTCAAAACAAAAACGTGGGTAAACGAATCTTCCAACGATTGCAATAGGATCAATTTTAATAAGTTTGCCGTGATTAGTTGTGCTTTCTGCAACTTCCTTGATTTCATCAAAGTGTTCTTCAATCCATTGTTTTATTTTACTTGCTTCATGAACGTTTTTTGCCTTTATGACTGGTGCTCTTGTCATTTGGTTTTTGATAATTGAAACGGAACATCCGTTTGAGTTTCTTATAACTGAACATCCTCTGTTAACACTGGCAAGCAATGCTCCCTCTGTAGTGGCCATTGGAACATATGATTCTATGATTTCTTCATCTTCCGTATTTATTTTGACCGGTCCGACAACACCAACTGGTACTTGTATGGTTCCTATTTGGTTTTCTATGTTTTTCTTGGCAGTGTCGGTCATGTCTATTGAATATTTTCCTATGTGTTCAAGTTGTGTGTTGGTTTTGTTTTCAATGAATTTACGTCTGATATCTGTTGCCTGATTGGCATTTTCTGCATATTTCTCTATTTGATGAATTTTAATTTCGCCAGATTCCAGTTTTTCAATTATTTCATTACAGTTTGAATCCATTTTAATGCATCCTTAAAATATTTCTTAATCTAATATTTGTAATTTAATTATATGAAATTATTTAATTTAAAAAAAAGTTTTGAAGGTATAGTTTATACTATACGATAAAAAAAAATTGTGATGATTTTATTAATATTTTTTTAGTTTAGGTTTTATTGTTTAATTAACTCTACAATATCACTAGGTATGTCTGCTACCTTAATTCCATGCTGAGCTAATATTTCCTTTTTGTTCTGTGCAGTACCGTCAGTACCCTCAATAATTGCTCCTGCATGTCCCATACGTTTACCTAATGGTGCTGAAACTCCTGCGATAAATGAGATAACAGGTTTGGTTACGTGTTTTTCTGCATATTCTGCTGCTTTTATTTCTGCTACTCCACCAATTTCACCAAGAAGTACTATCTGTTCTGTTTCAGGGTCTTCTTCAAATTGTTTGAGTGCTGTAATAAAGTCAATACCTGTTACAGGGTCTCCACCTACACCAAGACATGTACTTTGACCTAGACCTGCATCTGTAATCTGACTGGCTATTTCATAGGTTAATGTTCCACTTCTTGAAACCAGTCCTATGTGTCCTTTTTTAAAGATGTGTGTAGGCATGATTCCTAACTTACCTACACCTGGAGTGATTATACCTGGTGTGTTAGGACCGATAACAGTTGTGTTGTTTTCCTGTGCATATTTTACGATTTCCATTGTGTCGTGGATAGGTATGTGTTCTGTAATGATGATTACCAGATCCACTTCTGTAATTGCTTCAAATGCAGCGTCTTTAACGTATGGTGCCGGAATAAATATGATACTTGCATTTATGTCTGGGTGATATTTTTTAATTTCTTCTATGGAATTGTATACTGGAACACCCTCTACAGTTTGACCGGCTTTACCTGGACTTGTACCTGCAACTATGTTTGTTCCGTATTCAATCATTTCTTTTGTATGGAATCTTCCTTGTTTTCCAGTAATTCCTTGTACAATTGCTTTAGTGTTTTCATCTAATAAAATCAATTAAACCTTCTCCTTTAATTAGTTAAATATTAATAAAATCATTTAATCCATCTGTAATAATAAAATATCATTTCTTATTATTCATTTTAGACTTTATCACTATTTTATATGTTTTTTGTAATATAAAAACTTTATATAATAATATTGTAAATTTAAATAATATTATTCCTATAAAAGCTTCAATTTTAAATTCAAGCCATATGATGCCTATGAACATTATTATATAAAAAAGAAAAAAAGGGACTTTCAACTTAAAGATTTATTCATTTGTCTAAAATTCGGCATCTGTATGAGAAATATTCTGCCAGATCAATGAGGTTACCATTCATAATGGCTGTGGCCGTAAAGATTACGCTGCCTGGAATAACGTTTATAGGGGTGTGTCTTTTTACAAGGTATGTATTTTTGTTTCCTAGTATGGCTCCAATCATGGCACCTGCAACGACACCTACCTCTTCGACATCAGTAACATTTGCCACAATAACCGGATCATCAGTCTGGTTTGAAACGTAACCCACGCCTGGAATGTGTTTAATGCCATCCATAATGCTGGACTTGACGTCATATACATCTTTCATGTTTGATGCAGCTTCAACAGCGCTTCTAGCAACATTATTCACAAAATATTCCCCACAGTAGGTGTCAAAAGCAATTACAATGGCATCCGGATAAAATTTGGGATTCAAGTCAAGTTCGACATAGGAAATACCTTCACCTGCCTCTTCAGGCTTTTGTCCCACACCATTTATATCATCGAATCCAAGAGCATTGTCATTTAGCACATCAAAAATCCTCTTATTAACTATTTCCACCAAGTCATCATCCTCAACCACTGCAGTTATCACAATGTCATCACCTGTAATGTTGGAAAGCAACGCTTGTGAAGCTCCGGCTTCTTTAATTTTATCCAAATTTTTCTTAATGTTACATATTAAATCATCACTGCAAGAAACATCGTTATCGGATATGTCAATACCATGACATAGCATTTTCATAGTAAAACCTCATAGATATTATTGTATAATAATATAATTTTTTTAATTTTAATATTTTATTTTTAATAAATTGTTTTTACTAAAACAAAGATAGATATAATCATATAAAATCGGGGAGCGTAGATTAAAATAAATACTGGAGTATGTGCTTCAATAATAGAAAAAGATAAAGAAAGCATTATCACTTTAATTCAACAATTATCTGAAGAAAATTTTGATTATTTGGAGCTAAGATTGGATGTTATAGAGGATATTGACTCTGATAAGGCAAAAAATATTATAGAATCAATTAAAGAAATCACTCAAAAACCTATAATATTAACAAACAGAACCAAAAAGGAAGGGGGATTTTTTGAAAGATCAGAGGAGGAAAGAATAAAAATACTCTCTGATAATGCACATCTGGTGGAAATAACAGACGTGGAACTAAGTACTCAACAACAGCTAAGACAAAAAGTGATAAACAATGCAAATAAAACAATCATTTCCTATCATAACTTTGACAAGACACCTTCCGAGGATTACCTGCAGGATATAATTGATAATTCATTTAAAACTGGGGATATTCCTAAAATAGCTGTAAAACCTCATACAATGGAAGATACTTATATCATATTACGTTTACTGATGAAAAACAGGGGTATCATAGCAATAAGTATGGATGAGATAGGTTCATATACAAGAATAATGGCACCAGTAATGGGCGCTCCTGTAACCTATGCTGCAATAACGGACGAATCGGCACCGGGCCAATTGGATATTGAAACCACAACCAGAATGATAAAAAAACTAAAAAACTGATTTAAATGAACGCAAAAGAAAAAACAATCATAAAATCATTAAACAAAACAGGTGTAGACACAAGATTTGTCAGCCTCTACAAAAATGACATTTACATAAACAACCTGAAGTTCTCTAAATTCTCAAGAAAGAAGGAAGAAAAGTTCAGGGAGGAATATCCTGAAATAGAAGTTCATCGTTCCAAGCTCTTCCAAAAACTATGCATCAAGGTCTCAAGAACTGTTAAAAATCAGATAAAACCACAAAGCAAATTATTCATAGTCAACGACAACAGTCTGGAAAGCATAGCATTGTATATACTTTTAGAACCATACAAAAGAAAATATGGAATAAAAATAGTTGAAAATCCGGATGATGATACAATAAATGTCAGTGACAAATGTATTGATGACTTTTGTTTGGAATACATCAACTTGATGAAAAACGGGGAAAAAATCGAAAACAACCAACAGCCCAACACTATTTATCCATTAAAGCATGTTAAGTATCAGTGGATAAAGGACTGGATAGAAAGCACGAACATCAATTATTTGTTCAAAAAGGAATATGAAGAGGACACTAAAAAAGAAATAATAAATTTCCTGGAAAAACACATTCCTAACGTGCAGGAATCAATTATACAATCGGTAAATTACCTGGAAGAAAATAATCAATAGGGGGAGTAAAATAAGATGGCATCAAACACAAGTGGAGAAATATTTAAGGTAACAACATTCGGAGCAAGTCATGGAACAGCATTGGGAGCAACAGTGGACGGTTGTCCTGCAGGATTGGAACTCTCAAGGGAAGACATACAAAACGAATTAAACAAACGAAGACCGGGAACAAGTAACTTAACTACACCACGGGATGAAAAGGATAGTGTTGAAATATTGTCAGGAGTATTCAATGGAAAAACAGATGGAACCCCGATAACAGCAATAGTAAGAAACAGTGACCAGATAAGTAAAAACTATGACAATCTCATAAACAATCCAAGACCGGGACATGGAGACTTGTGCTGGTATAAAAAGTTTGAAAACTATGATTATCGTGGTGGTGGAAGAGGCAGTGGAAGAGTAACAATCGGGCACGTAATCGGAGGAGCAATAAGTAAAAAGTTATTGTCCCTCCATGACATCACAGTCACGGCACATGTAACATCAATACATAATATCAAAACACAAAAAAAGTACACGTTGGAACAGATACGAAAAAACATAAGTAAAAACAATGTCAGATGTGCAGATTTGCAAAAGGCCAATGAAATGGAAGAAGCAATTCTTAAGGCCAAAGAAGATGGTAACAGTGTTGGAGGAACAGTTGAAATAATAATAGATAACGTTCCAACAGGTCTGGGACAGCCTGTATTTGATAAACTCGACGGTGATCTTGCCAAGGCATTGATGAACATTGGTGCAGTTAAGGGTGTTGAAATAGGCCTGGGATTTGAAAGCACAACATTAACTGGAAAAGAGTTTAATGATCAATATTACACACAAAACGGCAAAATAATGACAAAAACAAATAACTCCGGAGGAATTTTGGGTGGCATGTCCAATGGGATGCCAATAATAATCAGAATTGCGGTTAAGCCAACACCGTCAGTCAGTGGTGTTCAAAAAACAGTTAATCTGGAAAATAACACTGATTCAGAAATAGAAATTGTGGGACGTCACGATCCATGCATCTGTCCAAGAGTGACCACGGTTGCAGAATCAGCCTGCAGCATGGTTATTGCTGATCATATGATCAGAGCAGGATTTATTCATCCTGATAAAATATAATTTTTATAAAAATAAGCCCCGAGGGGGATTTGAACCCCCGATCCCCTGATTACGAGTCAGGTACTGTGCCGGGCTGAGCCATCAGGGCAATAAAAAAATAGTAACTAACAAATTAACTATGTTGCTTATAGTATTTAGTAATTGTTATTCAACATTTACATAAACTGTTCTAAGTTCATAGTTAATCCATCAGTTGCAGCGATTGTTCTGACACCGGTATTGTTTGTAATCTGCCGGGTGTTTTGGAACGGATTGTTCATAATCAAATTAACGCCTAAATGGGTCATAATAGCAACTTGTGGTTGAATTTCATTAACTAATTGTTCGAAGTCTATTGTTCTCATATGACCTTTAATCTTTCGTTCTCCTTCCTTAATTACACAACCAATTAATACGTCAGCACCTTCATGTTCTTTGCTTAATTCAGGAAAGTATTCTGTGTCTGCTGTGTAATTAATATTTAATCCATCATAATTAATGTTAAATCCTACGCATGTAGAATCTCCATGATGAGTAGCAGTACCTCTTACTGTAATTTCACCATCTTTAATAACATCTCCGGGATGTAATACAGAAATCTCTGATTTTGATTGATGATATTTTGATATACCGGGACCTATTTCCCCATTACCATTAATTACACTTTCACTTCCAATCACATGTCCTGTTCTTTTTGTCATTCCTTGGGTCATAGCTTCTATCATAATTTCGGCATCATTATAATGGTCGGTATGACAATGACTGACTAGTAACATATTGATTTTTCGTGGGTTTAAACCGAATTGATGGCTTCTTACTAAAGCACCAGGTCCAGGGTCTACATGGATATTTTTGCCATCAATGTCGTCTATTCTGAATCCACCGGTCATTCTTTTTTGACTGATGGTTGCAAAACGACCTCCTCCGGTTCCCAAAAACTGTAATTTCATCATATCTCCTACTAAATTTTTGAGAATAATAATATTTGAATCAAATATTATCTATGTCTCTATTTACTTAGATGACTATATATATTTTCCTATATTTAATAAAATAATACCTTTTTTTAGGATTAAATATGTCGTTTAAGTATTGATGAAATTTTAAGGATTACTTCTTTGTATGGTTTTATTTCAGCATAGGTTTTAAGTAAATTCCAGTATATGAACCTGTTTGTGAAATTTCTTCGGGAGTTCCTACAGCAACGATTTCTCCGCCTTTATCTCCACCTTCAGGACCTAAATCAATGATATGGTCTGCAGTCTTAATTACATCGAGGTTGTGTTCAATAATTATCAGAGTATTTCCCTGATCTCTTAATTTTATCAATACTTCCAGTAATCTGTTGATGTCATCAAAGTGAAGTCCGGTGGTAGGTTCGTCCAGTATGTATAATGTGTTGGACGTGTTTTGTCTGCTTAATTCCTTGGCCAGTTTAACTCTCTGGGCTTCCCCACCGGATAAGGTTGTTGCAGGCTGACCGAGTTTCACATATCCAAGCCCGACATCCACAAGTGTCTGTAACTTTCTCTTGATTTTTGGAATGTTTTCAAAGAATTCAAGGGCTTCTTCACTGGTCATTTCAAGAACATCATTTATGTTTTTTCCCTTGTATCTGATATCCAGGGTTTCTTTATTGTATCTTTTACCTTCGCATACTTCACATGGAACGTATACATCAGCTAAAAAGTGCATTTCAATCTGTACAATTCCATCTCCGCTGCATGATTCGCATCTTCCACCCTTGACGTTGAAACTAAATCTTCCAGGTTTATAACCTCTCTGTTTGGATTCAGCGGTTTGTGCAAATAATTCCCTTATGTATGTAAACAATCCAATG
>DUHK01000011.1 GCA_013330915.1 Methanosphaera sp.
AAATCTTCAAGATGAGTAACTTCACAGGTTCCGTTATATCTGACTATATCATTTGGGTTCATACCGAAATGAATGGTATTCCACACATCAAATATTTCAGGAATAATTAATTTGTTCGTAAGGGGAAGTGTTAACTTATTTGCGGCAATGGCATGTTCATTGTCTAATACAAATACGTTTGGAATTCCCAGTCCAAAGGCTACTCTTGGCAATTCGATGGAATGTTTTGTAATTGCAATGTCAACGTTTTCTTTTGCTATAAATTTGGATAGTTCATATGCTCTTTTAGTACTGGATAATAATTTTTCTTCAAGTGTAACCCCATGATCTCCAATGGAAACGTAGTCTAATTCAAATATGTCCAACAAGTCATGAATGTTGGAAAAATCCCTTGCAGTAATTAATACTTCATGGCCATCGGCTTTTAATCTTTTAATCACTCCATTGAAAAAACGAACATGAGGTGAATTAACAATATCTATCCACACTTTCATAATAAAACTTCCAATTATTTAAAAAAAGTAAAAAAAGTCAAAAAACTTATTTGTTTTTAAATTGTCTGTAAAGGTCAATAACTTCCTGTACTCCTTCACCTGTTTTTAAACTGCATTTAACTACAGGTATGTCAGGGTTAATGGTTTTAATATCACTTACCATTTTATCTGCGTCTGCACCAACAGCTTCGGCAAGGTCAACTTTGTTAACAATAGCCATGTCTGCTCCTTTGAATATCATAGGATGTTTTTCAGCTGTATCGTCACCTTCGGTAACGCTGATAATAACAGTTCTTACGTGGGTACCTAAATTAAAGTCTGCAGGACAGATCAGGTTTCCTACATTTTCTATAAAGAGTATGGAAATGTCATCAAGTGGTACGTCAGGTAATGCATGTTCAACTAAATGAGCATCTAAATGGCATTCTTTTCCAGTGTTTAAACCTTTTACAGGTACATTTTTGTTTTCGATTCTTTTAGCATCAAATTTACTTAGGATATCTCCAGCAATTACTGCGATGTCTTCATCCATTTCATCAATTAGCTTTTCAAGTAATGATGTTTTTCCGGATCCTACAGCACCGACTAAATCTACTGCGAAAACTCCATGTTCATCAAAAATTTTTCTGTTTTCAAATGCTAATTTGTCATTTGCTTGAATAATGTCTTGTTCTATTTCAATACTAGCTACGTTATGCATCTTCATCTTCCCTTTCTATTTTTATTGTTTTAATATTACATTCTTGTCCCTGTAAAATGCTTACTTTAGTATTATCACATTCAGGGCATGTTGCAACAGTCATTAAATGATCCATATTTTCATCAGTTTTTGTTTCACCTTTAAAACCACAGGATTCACATTCAATCTCTACTGGAATCATGTTGATAATTATTTCGGCATCCTCAAAAATTGTTCCTTCCCTCAAAATGTCCATCATAAACCTTAACTGTTCGGGATTTAACATGGTAAGTTCACCTATTTCGAAGACGGCTTCATTAATTTTTATGGCATCATTTTTCTTTGCAGTATCTAATATGGCTTCCACCATACTATTTGCCATGGATAATTCATGCATGGTATTTTACTCCAATTTATATTAAATCATGTTTTTATTAATTTGAAATTTTATTATTTTTTTTATCAATTACTATTTATGTTAGTTAAGTTATTTAATTTGATTTATTTTTTTTATGTAATATCCTTTCATTAATAATCTATTTTAAAAATAAAATACATATTTCATAATAATAAAACATTATCGTTGAACTATGCAATGATAATTTTTTTCTATTATAAAGGAGAGAATACGCGTGATTATTGGAGGATCTGCATCACAAGCATTAGCTAGTCAAGTAGCAAAAGAATTAGATGATAAATTATGTTCTGTTGAAACGAAAAAGTTTCCAGATGGTGAAAGATATTTCAGGATAAAGGATGAAATTCCTGAAGATGAAAGGGTAATTGTCGTTCAATCAACAGGTTATCCTCAGGATGAGAATATGATGGAATTATTCTTTATTCTGGATACTTTAAGTGATATGAATATTAAGGATGTTATTGTGGTATCTCCATATCTGGGATACAGTCGTCAGGAAAGAAGATTTAAAGAAGTGGAATGTATCTCTGCAAAAGCAACAGCCAAACTCATTCAAACAATGGGCGTAAAAAGGTTGATTTCAATCAATTTACATGAGGAAAGTATCTGCGATTTGTATGATATTCCTGTAGACAACTTATCTGCAATGCCTGCAATTGCTCAACACATTCAAAACACATTTGATGTAAAACCAGTTATATTAGCTCCTGATAAAGGTGCAATTAATTTTGCAAAGGAAATAGCAACACAGTTGGATACTGATTATGATTATCTAGAAAAAGTCAGATTATCTCCGGAAGTAGTGGAAACCAAGACAAAAAATATTTCAGTTAAGGATAGAAACGTTGTAATAATTGATGACATAATAAGTACTGGTGGAACCATAGTCAATGCAATTGAAATTCTTAAAGATCAAGGAGCGGTTGATGTTGATGTGTTCTGCGTACATCCTGTATTGGTTAATGATGCAGTACTTAAGATTAATGCAGCAGGAGCTCATAGTGTTCAAGGAACCAACACACTTAAAAGTGATGTTTCATTCATCAGTGTTGCAAAAACAATAGCAAATCACTTAAATTCAATATAATTTCTTTTTTTTTAAAAAAATGAGTAGAAATGATTAAAATTCAAAATCATCATTTCTATAATTGTTTTCTCTATAGTTATCATTATAGTTGTTATTTCTATAATTATCTTTACCGTAATCTGTTTTTCGATAGGTGTTCTTTCTGTAATTATTTTTTCTGTAATT
>DUHK01000157.1 GCA_013330915.1 Methanosphaera sp.
TTCTTCCGGCTACGGAATAGTGTGCTTTCCACGTATCTTCGATTACTCCAGCCTCAAAAAAGGCTTTTAACAATTCACCTTCAACAGTCCTATAATCAGGTTGTCGTTGATATCCATGAAATTTACTTCCAATATATGCTATCTTTAGTGCAACTCGTCTCATTTATTACCAATCTCTATCAATTCGTTATCATTAATAACTTTTGTAAAATCTAACTTAAATCATTTTAATTTTTTTTAGAAAAATAAAAATATATGATTTCACATATAATTACTTAAAAAAAATCTAATGAGTTGATTTAATGATTATCATACCAGCGGTTGATTTAAAAAATGGAAAATGTGTTCAATTAGTTCAAGGAGAACCTGGAACCGAACAGGTTATAATAGACAATCCTGATGAAGTTGCAATGCAATGGGTTCAAAAAGGTGCAAAACGTCTGCATATTGTAGATTTAGATGGGGCATTAGGCAGTGGCGAAAACCTGAACATTGTTAAAAAAATCATAGAAAAATCAGAGGTTCCCATACAAATGGGTGGTGGAATAAGAACAATGGATGATGCAAGGGCACTGTTGGATGCCGGTGTTTCCACAGTCATCTTAGGTACGATGGCCATAAAAAATCCGGAATACATTGAGCAATTGTCAAAGGAATATGGATCTGAAAGTATATGCGTTTCATTGGACAGTAAAGAAAATAAGGTTGTTACACATGGATGGACGGAATTTACAGATAAATCCCCAGTAGAGTATGCAAAAATATTTGAACAGAAGGGTGCGGGTTCCATCTTATTCACCAATGTGGATGTGGAGGGTTTGCTAAATGGTGTTGATTTAAAACCGGTCCGGGAATTATTAAACAATCTTTCAATTCCAGTAATCTACTCTGGAGGAATAACGTCACTGGATGATTTGAAAGTCTTATCCCAACTGGGAACAGATTATGTTGTGATAGGTTCTGCATTGTATAAGGGTTTAATCAACTTTGAAGATACTCTTCAATTCCAGAAATAGGTGGTGGATTCTATTAAAGTCATGGCAACAGGAACATTTGATATAATTCATCCGGGACATGCGTTTTATTTGGAAGAGGCAAAAAAATTAGGAGGTTCCGATGCGGAATTATTTGTTGTGATAGCAACCGATAAAACAGTTGAAAAACACAAACGAATTCCAATCATGGGTCAAAATCAACGTGCAGAAATGATTTCAAAGCTTAAAATGGTGGATGAGGTTTTTATAGGAGACGAAAATGATCCATTTAAGATTGTTAAAGAGAAAAAACCGGATATCATAGCAATAGGTCCTGATCAGAATTTTCAAATTGAAAAACTTCAAAAGCAATTGCAAGATAAAGGACTTTCATCTAAAGTAGTAAAAATCAACGATTATAAAAAATTTGAATTGGACAGCTCATGTAAAATTATAAAAAAAATCAAAGAAACACATTTTGACAAGAAGAGTTTTGAAGACTGTGAATAATTCATTAAATTAATATATTATATTAAATA
Source organism: Methanosphaera sp. (assembly GCA_013330915.1). Classification (GTDB taxonomy): domain Archaea; phylum Methanobacteriota; class Methanobacteria; order Methanobacteriales; family Methanobacteriaceae; genus Methanosphaera; species Methanosphaera sp11921u. Next base: position 1,514 of record DUHK01000157.1, read on the forward strand.
AATATTAATATAATATAACTTTATGATAGATTAAGGAGATATCTTCATGGTAGCAAAAAAATATTACGAAATATTAAAGGACATTACAAAAATTATGGATGAAAAAGGACGAGGTATGGAAGACAACGAAAAAAGTGGTATAATCTACATTCGTAATGAACCAGAATATTATACTATAGGTACCCGTTATTATGATGAAGAAATTGCAAAATACTTGGACGAAGTAGTTGATGATTGGACTGGTGAAGAATCTACTCTTAAAAAGAAATCTAAAAAACGATCTAAAAAACAAGATAAAATTGAAGAAATCTATTACTTATGGAAATTACATTTACCTGAATAGATGATAATCTTCTTTTCCACATATCTATTTTTTTTTGATTTACTATTTTTACAAACTTATTTTAATTATATTATTCAAATCTAATTTTAGCAATCCACATTATTATTTAGGGGCATTTATTAGATGTTAGATGATATTTATTATAAAACATTAGACAATGAAATTACTCCCGAGATAGCTGACGAGTTAGTTCATTGTGCAAATCAATTTCAATTGTTTGATACTGCAAATAATTTGAGAAAAACAATATCTGGTGATGTTGTAACATATGTTGTTAATAAAGCAATAGACATAACCGATCATTGTATTATAGGATGTAAATTTTGTTCATTTAGAAATCATGAAAATTACTGGATGACCAATGAAGAGATACTTGATAGTATATCACAGGCAAAGTCTGATGGAGCTACAGAAATTTGCTTGTTTGGTGGTATAACTAATGAAGCAGATATAAAATACTATTGTGATTTGATAAAGGAGATTAAGGATAAATTTGATATTTGTTTACATGCCCTCTCTCCTGCAGAAGTATTTTACACCGCTCAAATTTCGGGTATTTCCACATATGATGCATTAAAGGAATTAAAAGATGCTGGTATGGATACAATGACAGGTGCATCTGCCGAAATTTTGGTTGATTCTGTACGTAAAGAGATATGTCCTCAAAAGTTATCCACAAGGCAATGGGTTGATGTTGTCAAACAGGCTCATGAACTTGGAATTCCAACAACATCTACAATAATGTATGGTAGCATAGAATCATGGAAAGATAGAATTGAACATATATTTTTAATAAAAGAAATTCAGGAAGAAACCGGTGGTTTCACGGAATTTGTTCCAATGACTTTTTTAGGAGAAAATAATGAACTGGGAAAAATTTCCAATGGAGCAACAGGTATCGAAGATTTGAAGGTTCATGCGATTTCAAGAATTATCCTTGGTGAAACATTGCCGAATATACAGGTTTCCTGGGTAAAATTAGGTCTTAGAATGACTCAACTTGCACTTGATTGTGGTGCAAATGATATTGGCGGAACAATGTTTGAAGATAAAATTTCAACTGCCGCCGGTGGTGGATTTGGTGGAGTATTGTCGGTAGATAAAATTAAACAGATTGTTACGGATATCGGCAGGATTCCGCAAGAACGTACTACAAAGTATGAATTCATATAATTTTTTTTTCCATTTTCTTTTAAGTATTAATTTTTTTTATCCAAAACCTTTTATTTATTAGCTTAACTAATTTTAGATATACTTATTCTTTAAATGGTAATTATTAAAAAAAGTGAATAAATGGGGGTAAGGGTTATAATTGTTTATTAAGCATTTTGGTTTTTTCCTGTGAAGTTAACTGGTTTACAATATCTTCAGGTTTTCCGTGGTCTAAAAGTTTACCTTCACGCATTAATGCTGCAGTATCACAGCATTCAAGAACAAAGTCCATATCGTGTGAAATGATTACAAATGTCTGGTCAAGTTCTTCACGAGCATTTAATATTGATTCTGTTACGTGTCTTCTGGTAATTGGATCCATGGTACCGGTTGGTTCATCCAAAATTACAATGTTTGGTTCTTTTATCAATACTTGTGCAATGGCTACTCTGTGTCTTTCTCCTCCACTCATTTGGTCAGGATATTTTTCGAGTAATGCGGCTGCTTCTTCTTCTTTAAATCCTACTGCAGTTAAAACATGTATTGATTTCATTTTTGCAAATTCTAATGGTAAATCTAGGCTGATAGCATCTGTCAGGTTTCCTAAAATTGTTTTATATGGGTATAAACTGAAATCCTGATGTAATAATCCGATGTGTGGTGTTACACGTCCTCTGTGTTGTGGTCCTTTTTTAGCTATATCTATCCATTCTTCACCTAAACGTACTTCTATTTCACCGTCACTAGGTTCAATGAGTCCTGCAATCAATTTGGATAATGTTGTTTTTCCAGCTCCACTTAAACCTACAATACTTGCAATTTCTCCTTCATTGATTGTTAATGTAACTCCGTCTACTGATTTTACTACTCCACGTGTTACTGAGAAATAATATTTCTTCAAATCAACCATTTTGATTAAAGGATCTCCAATTGCGACACTTTCATGTTTTTTAGGTAATGGAATTTCTTCAACAAATTTTGCAACGATTCCTTCAGGTTCTCCTTCTTCCAGTATTTCTCCTCTTTCTAACCAGATAACTCTATCTGACAGGTCTTTGATTACTTCCGGCCAGTGGGAGTTAATTATCATCGTAATATTTTTTTCTTTAACTCCATTTAATAAGGCCTTGTGGATAACCTTGGCAGTTTTTGGATCTAATGTTCCTGTAGGTTCATCTGCTAAAAATAGCATAGGATTCTTAGCCAATTGTCTGGCTAAAACAATTCTTTGTTTTTCTCCTCCACTTAAGTCACGTGCAACGTGGGTTGTTCTATGTTCCATTTTGGTGATTTTAAGTAAATTAATTGCCTTGTTAATGTTATCAGGATCTCTTTGATCTTCAAATGCTTGCATAATATTTTCAATTACTGTTTTTTCTTCATATAATGCAAAGGTCCTTTGTAACATGATGGAAATTCGTCTTTTAATGGCAGCAAAATCTGAACGTGAACTTTTCCATAAATTAATTTCTTTTTCTTCTAATCTTCCACCACATGAACAAGGTGTATTTGCCCTTGAAGGTGCATCCACATGATCACAGTCGGTACATTCAGATATATGATATATTACTTCCCCTTCATCCGGTTCATATTCTGGAATACCTCTTAACATATTTAAAAGAACTGATTTACCTGAACCACTTCTACCAAGAACACCAAGCACTTCACCTTCTTCAATAGTTATGTTGATGTTTTTTAACACGGGTTCATTATCAAAATATTTTGTAACATTTTTTACTTCTATAAAGCTCATTAATTACACCATTAATAAAAAGTTGTTTTCATGTAAAATAGTTATTCTA
>DUHK01000035.1 GCA_013330915.1 Methanosphaera sp.
GGAGCTTTGCCTTCTGTTGTTGCGGGCCTTGTTGATGTTCCGGTAATTGCCGTTCCGACTTCAACAGGATATGGTGTTGGAGAAAAGGGTTTCACCGCACTCTTTGCAATGCTTCAATCCTGTGCTCCCGGAATTGCAACAATGAACATAGACAACGGTTATGGAGCGGGAGTGTATGCCATCACCATACTTAAACAAATAGAAAAAAGAATAAATGAATAATTAGAGGTGAAATAGATGGGAATAAATTTAATTCTGTTAGTTATACTTATTGTTATTGGAGCAATAGCTTTCAGATTCATACTTGACATTAGCAGTACCATTGTGAAAATTGCAATGCACATTATTGCAGGATGGGTTTTACTTACTATTGCAAACTTCCTTCCTGGAATTAACGTACCTATAAATATCATCACCATACTGATTTCCGGATTTGGAGGAGTGTTCGGTACAATCTTGTTAGCAATATTCTACATACTAGTCTAATTTCCCTCCAATTTTTTTAAGATATCCCTTATTCCATAATCCAATCCTTTTTCTTCCAAGAGCTTATCACATGCACTTCCCAGTATAAAGGCCGATAAAAATGCGGATTCAAAGAGTGTGTTTTTTGTTGAAAGTGCAAGTGTAAGTCCAGCAAGCAGGTCTCCAGTACCTCCTTTTGTCATTCCCTGATTTCCTGTTCTGTTTAACTTATAATCTTCAGGGGATGTGATTACATCAGTAACTCCCTTTAGAAGAATTTGACATCCGTAGTCGCCAGAGAGGTTCATTAGCATTTCAACCCTTTCATCTATTTTTTCGGGAACTTCCATTCCAAACAACTGTTTGAATTCGTGTGCATGAGGTGTGACAACCATGTTTTGTGAAAGCATCTCAGGAGATATCAACTTTAATGCATCAGCATCTATTACAAGCGGTTTTTCTGTTGAGGAAAGAATGTTATTGAATAGTTCTCCTGTTTTTTCATCTGTTCCTGATCCGGAACCTATGAGAATTGAATCCACCCTCTTTTCCAGTTGCATTATTGCATCATAGGCATCCATTGTCAATGTATCTCCGGGAACTCCCCTTACTATGAATTCGGGATTGTATTGTTTTATAATGTTTGAGGAGGCTTCAGGAGCTATTATATAGACAAGGTCCATTCTCTGGGAGAGTGCTGCCTGGGCTGCAAAAACAACGGCTCCTATGTAGTCGGGATTTGATCCTATGATTAAAACTGATCCGTTCTGTCCCTTATGTGAATCTTTCTGCGGACTTTTAAGAAGAAGCAAATCCCCTTCACCCACGTATTCTTCTGATACTCTTGGTATTCCTATGTCCAACACGCTTATCTTACCGACATAACTTTCAGGTGCTTTTTGAAGTCCGGTTTTCATCTTATGAAGGGTTAATGTTTCATGTGCCACGACACATTTATCTGTTACCTTTCCGTTTTCGGGATTCATTCCTGATGGAACATCAACCGATATGACTATAGCAGGAGAATAGTTTATGGTGTCTATGACACTTGAGACGGGTTGTCTGAGTTTGCCGTTTACTCCTGTTCCCAGTATTGCATCGATTATTATGTCAGAGTTATCGGGACTGACCTGTGATGAGTCTGTTATTGTTGAGAGCTTTAGATTTTTGTCTGTCTGCGAGATGATTTTGATGGACTGATAATTTAATTGCGAATCCTTATTTTTTATGTTTTCCGGTTTGGATAGCATGAATAAACGTACTTTATATCCATGGTTTAGAAGGTGTCTTGCTATTACGAATCCGTCTCCACCGTTTCCTCCTGTTCCGGAGTAGATTGATACCTTTTTCTTGTCGGGATAGTTATTAATCAGGTAATCTGCTATTCTTGAACCGGCGTTTTCCATTAGAACTATGGTTGGAATGTGGTTATACTGGGTGTTTTTGTCAGTGACCCTCATTTGCATGGGTGTAAGTACGTCTTTCATCTTTTTTTCTCCTTATATCAAGTTGATTTTATATTTTCCAAGGTTTCCACCATAATTTCCTGCAGATATCTTGATGACGTCGGGACAGGTTTTTATGGCGTTTATTGCCTTTTGTGTTGCCTCTTTTATGCCCTCTTCGGTCAGTCCGTCAAATACTATTTCGAATACTCCTTCGGCATCTTCGGGCAATTTGCTTTCTACTGTGTCTTTGAGTGTTGGACAGTATTCTTCGTTGGTTGTTGCATGCATGAACTTGTATTTTTTTGAACCTACCTTGGAACCTGATGCAACTATTCCTCCAGGAAATGGAGTGATTACACCTTTAACTTCCCTGATTGCAAGAACTGCTGCTTCTGCTGCCATTAATGCTGAGGCTTGTGTTTTTGCCATGATGAAAAGGTTCCCTCCGGCAACTGCATCTGTTATTCCGAAGTTTTCCTCGATTAGGAAATCCCCGCTCATTACAGGTATGCTGTACATATCCCTTTCATATAACTGCACTTTCTGCTGGTATCCATCTGCAAAGAAGGCCAGTTTGAATCCGAGATTGTCCTGTTCCTGACTATCAGGTAAAAGGTTGAAAACTGCTGTGGTTGGTGCGGTTAGAACACACTGTCCTATTCTTTCAAGGAGTTGTTCTTTAACTTTTTCTGTTTTGTTTTGACAGATTATTATTGCATATCCAGGTCTTCCGTCGGGTGTCTTTTCGGGTGGGAAATAGGAATCTATTCCTGCTTCTGCAGGACATCCTATGAATGATGTTGCAAAACCTGTTGCTTCAGTTGCTGCTATCAATGCTAATTTTTTTGTTGCTGCTGTGATTAATACGTATGCAGCTTTTGTGCCGAATGCTTCGGCATAGGTATCTTCTATTATTGGTAAATTCATGTTAATAATCTCCTTAAATAAAAAAAATAATGAAAATTTTCTTGAATACTATATTATTATCTAAATTTAAATGCTTTTAAGCTTAACCAGAAAGATGGTGTTTTTATCAATGATATTATGCTTCATAAAAAAAATTAGTTGAAGGGTATTATCCACTGTCCACATAGTCCAGTGCTCCCGTTCCAAAGAACGGCAGTAGTATTACCCCTATAATTATAACCATCCACAATGATATCATACGTTCCACGAGAGTTGCTGCAGTACTGATGGATGCTGACACTCCTGCCAGTGAATAGAGAAGAATCATTACACCGTCGATTGAACCGAGTCCTCCAGGAAGTATTGGAATTATTCCAATCAGGGATGAAACCAGAAATACTGATGCAATCATTCCAAGTGAAACGTTCACTCCAAATGCCATAAATACCACATACACCCTTAACAGTTCCAGAAACCATACTAAAAAGGATATTATTGTTGCTATAAGCAGGAGCTTTTTGTCCTTCATCAGGTATAACAGGCTTCTTTGAAAACCTACAAGTGATGTTAATGCCGTGTCCTCATATTTGTCCAGGTCTCTGGATGTAAATTTTCTCAACTGCCTGAAAACCCATTGAATGGTTTTGATTCCGAATGTTTCGTTTATGCTGATAAATATTATGAACACCAGTGCAATGATGAATAAAACCAGTGCAATAAGCAGTACTGAAAATAGTGTGGTTCCAAGATGCATGTACCACATAAGATATGTTATTGCAAATATTGCTAAAACCATAAATGGGAATGTGTCGCATAACTTATCGGCCATTACCGTTGCAAAAGTTTGTTTGAAATCTGTTGATGAGGTTTTACTTAACAGATATGCCCTTACCGGTTCTCCACCACTACGTCCGCTCGGGGTTAAATCGTTTATTGCAAGACCTACTATGGTCATTGCAAAGAGGGGCAGTTGTTTATGGGGAATGTCCAGTGATTTACAGATAATACTCCACCGGGTATTCCATAATGCCATGATTATAAACTGAATCACTATGGCAAGAATCACATAGTTTGTGTTGGCGGTTTTTAATGCTGAAATAATTTGTTCAGGTCCTACAACAAGGATCATTGCTATTAAAACTACCACACCCACCAATAGTAATGCTCCAACTTTCTTATAATCCATACAATTCACAAACCTTTTTGTTTAATAATTATGTGTATATATTATTTTTAGTTTAAGTGTTTAATATTTATTTTTAAAATTTATATATTACTTATATAATAATATCATTATCAGAAGTTTTTTATTGGAAGAATTGATATGAGTGATGAAATTAGTGTAACTGACCAGAATAACGTTGTCAATGATATTATAACTGATAACGAAAGTAACAGTAGTGATGAAAATTCCGGGCCTGAACAGGTCAGTACACGAAATGTCATTATTGTTGGTGGTGGAAGGGTTGGTATTCATCTTATAGAAAAACTTAGAAAGCACCAGCATTATAAAATTACCCTTATAGATTCTCATAATGAAATCAATGAGTTTGTTGAAAATAAATTTGATGATGTCACGACAATTCTTGGTGATGCGACCAAGACCCAAACCCTTGAGAGGGCCGGAATTAAAAATGCTCATATTGTTGTGGCTGCAACGAGTGTTGATGAGATAAATCTGCTCGTAGGTCTTACTGCCAAAAAGTATAATCTGGAGAAGGTCATTACCAGAACAACAACCCCCGAACACATTAAGATGTTTAAGAAGCTGGGTGTTAATGAGGTTGTAAGTCCCGAACTTGCAGCTTGTAGTGATATTGAAAAGATAATTAATCCTCAAAACGTTTCGGAACTGGCTATTATGGGTAAGGGTGATTTTGAACTTATTGACATTCCCGTTAAGGCAAACAGGGTTGTTGGAAAATGCGTATGTGACATCAGCCCTAACAAGAATTTCATTATAGTAATGTGTCATAAGAATAATGAGATTTACATAGCACAAAACAATATTGTCCTTGAAAAGGGTGATTTGGTTAGTGTCCTGGTAAGAACCAAGGCCATTAAGAAAACAAGAAAGTACTTTATGAAAAACGGTTTGCTTCCAATATAAAAAGAGTAAAAAAAGAGAGTTGAATGGGGATTAATCATATTCTTGATGCTATCATAACGGAAAGTGCTATTTGTTCCGGTACCTGTGATATGGCATATGGTCCGTGTCCGGAGAATAATTGAACTGCATCAAGTTCTGAAATTCTAAGTATTGATTCCCTCATCTGTTGGCGATTGCCTGTAGGCAAATCTATTCTTCCAAAGTTTCCTCCGGAAAATATTGTATCCCCGCTTATGAGACTTTTTCCATCAAAGAGACATATTCCTCCACGGGTATGTCCGGGGGTGTGTATGACTTCGTATCCTTCTATTTTGTCACCCTCGTTTAATTCCTTGATGTCCAAATCAGGTACCTGTGCTCCGAATGATGCTGCACATGTTGCTTCAGGATCCTTTTCTTTGACTGTCTGTATGTCCAGCGGATGCATGTATATATCATATCCGTATTCATCCTGGAGCTGTTTATCGGCACCTATGTGGTCATAGTGACAGTGCGTGTTCACTATCTGCTTGATGTCTGTCATTTCAAGTCCTGCAGCCTTGATTTCCTCCTTAAGGTAATCAATGTTTTCTCCGCTTCCGGGGTCTATTAATGTTTCTCCAATAATGTAAGAGTTTGAATCTCTGCCTTTTCCCATTATAATTATAATATCATCTACTTTATCCATATTTTCACCTTATTTTTAATTTAATTCAAATTTTAGCCTGTTGTATCCTCGCAGTTTTTCCATTAACGGACCCATCCTCTCGTTGTTTTCTTCAAATCCCAGTTTTATAAAGAGGTCCATAAGATAACTGTTGCCCTCTTCAACATCGAGAATGACCTTCCTGGCATTGTACTGTCTTGCCTTTTGTATTGACTTTTTAATAAGTTTCGTTGCATGCCCCTTGTTTCTGTAATCCTCCAGCACGTAAAGATTTTTAATGATGTAATCATCCTTTGTCAGTTTATATCTGAATCTGCCCATGATTGAGTTTAATAATATCATGGGAAGGGAAATTTCATTTGAATCCGCATACGCATTTATTGCCGAATTTCTTGGTATCTGATCCTTTTTGTAGGTGATTACAAATCCTTCTATCTGTTCGGGACTTTCATCATAAATTACCGTTATGAAAAATCCATGATATTCATTAACATATTCGCTTGTAATGAGTTTCTTGATTACTTCAACAGCTTCTTGTTTATCATTGAATATCGTATCAAAGACTGTCCTCTCATTAAAATAGATTCCATTGGCAATTAATGAAATATCATCGTTTTTATATAGTTTTCTAAAGGCAGTCATCTAATCACTTCTATTTTCAAAGCTTTAATTATACTTATATTTTTATAAGGATATAAAATTTTTAATATTTTGTTTTACATACCTAATCCTATGCAGACAAAAACTATTCTTCTAAACGATATCGATTATGTTACCCATAATGACAAACCGGTTATCCGGCTTTTTGGAACGGATCCTGAAAGTAATCAGAACGTAATTGCATACGATTCATCATTTGTTCCATACATGTACGTTCTTGCCCATGATTTAGATGAATGTTTAATTCAGCTTAGAGAGTTGGGACTGGATAATCTTGAGCTTGAGACAAAAATCGACATTGGTGTCGAAAGGGAATTCGTCAAGATTACCCTCAAGCACCCTCAGGAAGTACCTAAAATCAGGGACATTATCAGGGATTTGAGTCAGGTCAAGCAAATCAGGGAATATGACATACCATTTTATAGAAGATATCTTATCGACAAGCAGATAACACCGAGAAATATCATCAGGTTAAATGGTCATGTTATTGAAAGGGAGGTTTATGCCGACCTTGACATTGACGAGGATGTTCTTTTGTTTAAGATGGAAGAGGATCCTGTGGACACCGGAAAAACAATCAATCGAAACAAGATTCTTAGTTTTGACATTGAAGTCTACAATGCAGAGGGTATGCCGGAAGCAGAACATGATCCAATAATCATGATGAGTCTTAGTGGAAATTACGGATTCAACAGGGTTCTTTCCACTAAAAAATCAGAGAAGGAATTTGTCGAAACCCTTGACTCCGAGGAGGAAATGTTAAAACGTTTTGCACAAATTATTAAGGAGGAAAATCCTGACCTTCTTGTGGGTTACAACTCGGACGTTTTTGATTTGCCCTACATAAAAAAAAGGGCTGAAGTGCTTAAGGTGAATATGAAACTTGGAGTAGACAATTCCAACATCAAGTTCATGAAAAGAGGATTTAACAATGCGGGAATTATCAAGGGAAGGATTCATGTTGATTTGTATCTGCTTATAAGACAGTACATGAGATTGGAACGCTACACCCTGGAGAGAGTTTATGAAGAATTGTTTGACGAAAAGAAAATTGATGTTCCAGGAGATAAAATTTATCAGTACTGGGATTCGGATGATGAACGTTTGGAGGAGCTTTTCGACTATTCCATGGATGATGCTGTGAGCACTACAAAAATAGGTGACAAGATTACGCCGCTTACCATTGCACAGAGCAGACTTGTTGGACAGCCAGTCTTTGACATTGCACGTATGACAACGGGTCAGATGATTGAATGGTACCTTATGCTTAAGGCCTATGAAAAAAACAACATTGTTCCAAACAAGCCTTCTGCCAGTGAGTACAATGAAAGAAGATCTTCCAAGAGAAATGAGGGGGGTTATGTCAAGGAGCCTGAAAAGGGACTTTTTGAACATATTGCCTATCTTGACTTCAAAAGTCTGTACCCTACAATAATCATTGCACAGAACATTTCACCGGACACTTTCACGACTGGTGAGGGTTTGGATGAGGATGAATATTACGTCTGTCCAGAAAACGGTTATAAATTCAGAAAAGAACCGAAGGGATTTATTCCATCCATTATCGGAAATATTCTGGATGAACGTCAAAGAATTAAGAAACTTATGAAGGAAGAAACTGTTCCCGAACAGAAAAAGGCTTATGATTTCGAACAGCAGGGTCTTAAAAGGCTGGCAAATTCCATGTACGGGGTTTACGGCTATTCAAGATTCAGATGGTATAAGATTGAATGTGGTGCTGCCATAACCGCGTGGGGAAGACAGTACATTCAGGATGCAATGAAAAAATCTGAAAAATACGGTTTCAGGCCGATATATGCAGATACTGATGGTTTTTATGCAACATATGTCGGGGATTTAAAATAGTGTGAAGCAGATAATTATGATAAAAAATATTAACATAAAGTAATATAATGAATAATTAATTATAAAATTCAGGGAAAAAAATATTATGAAACTTAATCCTATACAAATGTTGGTTATACTGGTTATACTGGCAGGAATCGTTTATGGTACTTATTCTGCTACCATAGACCAGATGCCTGACATTACAGGTGTTGTTGTTGGAAACACAACAAATAATTCCAATCTGACAAACAACAGCATTGGAACAGTTTACGTACAGGACAAAAACGATGCTACTAACACTTCAGTAATAATTACAACAAACACCAAAATCTACAGGGAAAACAGCGAAAATCAGCAGGTGGAAACCAATATGAAGGATTTGAAGAAGGGATTTACAATTGAAGTCCATACAATTGGTGATGCAACCAACACAATTCCTCCTCAGATTGTTGCAGAAAGGATTATCATAAAAAGACCTTCAAAATAACCCCCAAAAATAATTATCTTTTTTTAAAAAAAAAAATTAGAAGTAGTTTATGATGACTAATCGTCATCTTCAAGGTATCTGTATTCTTTGGATATTACATCGTCAACTATTTTTATTCCTTCGTGTTCGAGTATGAACCTTTTGTAATATCCGTCGTTGCTTCCGGCATATCCTCCCACTGTCCAGTCAGAACGTACTGTTCTGTGACATGGAATCACAAGGGGAAAGAGATTGTTTGACAATACGTTTGCAACGGGTCTTGCACTTTTTGGCTTGTCTATCATTTGTGCAAGCTTTTTGTATGTTATGACCTTTCCATATGGAATTTCACTTTGTTTGGTGAGTACCTTCCTTTGAAATTCCGTCATGTCTGAAAAGTCTAATCTGTTTATGTCAAAGGTGACTTCTTTTCCGAGTATTACATCCTTTATATCTGACATAACCCTGAATATTTCCTTGTTTGGTGATGTTTCTTCTATTACTCCATGGAATGCTATGAGAGAAGGATTTTGTCTGTTGGTTGAACGTTCAGGTAATATTACCTGTTTTAATAATTTGCTTTTTTCATCCCACACAACACCTATTTCACCAATCAGAGAATTAAATCTTATAAATTTAAGCATACCTAAATCTCACACCCCCTATTCTATAAAAACTCATTATAAGACAGTATTTAATTTATTTAAAGTTAGATATAAAAGTTCGTAAATAAAATGTAATACAAAAGATAAAAAAAGTATTAAAAAAATCGATAAAAAAAAGATAAAAATTCCAATAGTAATAAAAATGGGGTCACTGGGATTTGAACCCAGATCCTAGGATTTCTCTTGTCTCAGCACTCCAATTGATCATCATCGTTATGCCTCAGTGTGCGCACTTTCTTCAAAGACAACTGGAGTCCCAGATGATGCCTGGTTACACTATAACCCCAATCATGTAAAAAGATACTAAGACCAAACCTTAGGATATAAATATATTTCAACAAAGTTATATATAAATTTTTTTATTTAAAAAAAATAAAAGAATGAAAGAAAATTAAATCTTTTCATCCTCATCAAGAGCTACCCTCATGGTATCTGAATCCTGAGGCATATACCTTAAGAAATCATCAGCAGCCCTTCTTACATCGGAAGAACCAATAATATAACGACCTGCAATGATTATGTCAGCACCATTATCTAAAGCTGTGTTGACTTTTTCAGGAGTTACTCCACCAGCAACAGCAATAAGACCTCTAGGACCTAACTTGGACTTAATATCCCCGATGTTACCCCATTCAGATTGCTGTTCGTTATCATTATCACTCATGGTCTCACTGTCAATATTTCTGTGTAACAGTACGATGCTAGGTTTTAATTTAAGCTCTTCAAGCTTTGCAGGAATATCCTTAACATTCATCATATCAAGAATAGAGTAAACACCCTGTTTGGTACATTCGTGAATAGCCTTTTCAATGGATTCGTTAGTACCTAAACCGGAAATAGCAACTGCATCAGCAGTTTCGTCTGCAGCCATCTTAACTTCTACCCTTCCAACATCTAATGTTTTTAAATCAGCAATAATGAAAGCACCAGGTCTTTCTTCCCTGATTTTACTAATAATTTCCACACCAAACTTCTTAACAAGAGGAGTACCTGCTTCAATCAATATTCTTTCACGTTTAGGTAAATCTCTTATAATACTACGCATCTTATCTTCATTATCAAGATCCAATGCAACCTGCAAATAAGGAGGATTCCATAATTTCATAGCTTTGAACCCCATAATAGGATGTGTTCCCCTGTCTTTTTCTGCTAAAACCTTATCGACTGAAGGATATTTGTCAAATGCACGTTTAATAGCAAGTTTTGTTGCACCATAGTTGTACTGGTAAATTTTACGATAATCCTCTGCAGAAGGATCGATAAATACATTTACCATCAATACAATATCCTCAACAATGTCCCTAGGAATAATTTCTTCCTCTACAGCATCGGCAACAGCCCTTGCAACAGCAGTCTGTGCAGGACCGAATATTTTACTAGCATCCCCCAAATTCTGAACGGTCACCTTAGGAATAATAAGTGTTGCAGGTTTCGTAGGTAAGTTAGGTCTTACAACACTCAACAGAGGAGTATGACCAACAGACATACTTCCCATATTAGTTGCAAAAGCAGTACCTACAGGACCATTCTTATCCCCAATTATTAAATCAATATGAGCAAGTTCAGGCCCATTACCAATTAAAGCTTCTCCTATTTCATACATAAGTAAATCTCCATAAATTTTTGACAATGACCCATAGCAGATCATTAGATATTGGATAAATATAAATAAATTTTATTATAATAGAATATATGTAATTTTTAAATAATATAATTGCCTATTGAAAAAAATCAAAAGTAGAAAAAAAATAATAACACCACCTATAAAAATAATAAACAATCCAAAAAAAAGAGGAAAAGAAAATGAAAATAGATACCCACATCCACAGCCAATACTCAAAGGACTCAATCACCCCACTTGCAGACATAATAAAATACAGTCAGAAAATAGGATTGAATGCAATAGCAATAACAGACCATGACGAAATAGAAGGAACCAGACAAGTACAAAAGCTCGAACACGACGGGCTAATTCTCATACCAGGAGAAGAAGTAAGCAGCAGCAAGGGACACATAGTTGCACTGGGAATAACCGACTACATAAAACCACTCCAGACACCCGAAGAGACAATAGACCAGATACACGACAATGCAGGAATTGCAATATCAGCACACCCCTACAGTTACTACAGAAGCGGATTAGGAGATATTGTCCGGAAACTGGACATAGACGCCATGGAAACCAAAAACTCCAGATTCATACTGGGCGTGTCAAACTACCTTGCAAAAAGAGTGTCAAGAAAGGACAAAATACCAGAAATAGGAGCAAGCGATGCACACTTCACAAAGGGAATAGGACGCTGCTACACCGAAATACCACAATCCGACAGCGTGGATGAAATACTCAAAAACATAAAAAAGGGAAATACAACAGCACACGGTGAAAGAACACCAATGAACCTTATCATAAAAGAAGTAATAAGAAAAAAGGGAAGAAAAACAAAGGCAAAAGGAATGGACTAAAAAAAGAGAACCAACTCAAACTCCTGACCCCCAACTATTTTTCGGGCACTGACAACAGTCCCTCCAACTGAAACATTCTCCGCAAGAACCTTCCCGGATGTCACATCCCTCAGAACAAATGACCTGCCGGAGAGAACATCCCTGACAAGCCTCCCTGCATCGGCATCACCATATGCAAGTGCCAATAAAAGATTATGTCCATGAATGTTAATGGAAGACAAGAATTCAAGCTCATCCAATGCCTCGTTGGATTCCAGAAAAACATCATCCCCAGACTCAAGAACAAAAATCACGGCAGCCAATACAACAAAAAGAACAAAAAATGCCAAAACGGCATCATACAACAAAAATTGACCATTACTGTCCATACCTTTCCTTAATCCACCTCACAACATCATTTTTCTTGGAAATTACCTCACGGGTAACCCTGTCTATT
Source organism: Methanosphaera sp. (assembly GCA_013330915.1). GTDB lineage: Archaea > Methanobacteriota > Methanobacteria > Methanobacteriales > Methanobacteriaceae > Methanosphaera > Methanosphaera sp11921u. Next base: position 12,114 of record DUHK01000035.1, read on the forward strand.
TCCACAACACCCCTGTCATAATCAACACCAGGCAATGAATCAACAACCTTCTTAACAGGAGTATAAGCAGCTTCCCTGAATTTTGGAAGCAAACGAGTAACACTTCCATCCCCGGACTCAATGGTTGTCACACCACTGTCATTAACCACACCAATAACATCAACACCAATATTGGACTCCCCAAGCAAAGACAATATCTCATCAACAGCATCAGGAGATGCAATAATCATCAAAGAATCAATGGAAAGACCTAAAGGATCAATATCCAAATCAACAAGCATAGACAAAACCTTAGGATTAATAAGATCAAAAATCCTGTCAGCATAAAGATGAATGCCCAGCCCCGTACTCTTATTAATTTCATTGGCATCACCAATAATACCACCATTGGTAATGTCAGTCAATGCATGAACACCCCCAATGGAATTTAAAATACGTGCAGCCTTAATAAACTGAACATTCAACGTTTCCTCAATAACATCCAGACAATTATTATAAATAGCCGTGGTAGTAATCGTACCGCCACCGGAACCCTCAGTCATCAGAATAACATCACCAACCTTAGCCTCACTGCGAGCAGTAGGAACACAGGAAGACGTACCAACAGCCCCCACAGCACCAACAAGACGATCACCAAGAACCATATCCCCACCGACACGAAGCGTACTGCCAGAAACCAAAGGAACACCAGTCAACTCACTGACCGCACAAATACCCGCAGTAAAATCCAAAATCTTGGAAACATCACCATCATCAGCCAAATGAACATCACTAATCAAAGCAACAGGCTTAGCACCCATCACACAAACATCACGAAGAGTGGCACGGGCAGTATGAAAACCAGCCAAAAAAGGATAATCCCCAAGCCTGGAATGAATACCATCAATAGCCGTGGTAACAAAACGGGAAGCATCATCAATTTCCACAACACCACCATCATCCTGACTCGCAGAATTTACAACAGCACCAACACCAGACTCACGAATAATCTCCGCAATCTTACTATGAACATAAAAATCACCACTGCCCCTAGAACCAACACCAAACTCACCCATATGAACATTACTACGAGGATAAGACAAAAAAGTACCCTCATCAAGACCACTTACAAGACTGACCTCATCAAAAACCGCCCTGGAAAGCTTAAGAGAATCAGAAACACTAATATCCTTATAAAAGCGAATAATAGAACTAAGACGCTCAACAATCTCATCCTCAGACTCGGACTCTTCAATACACTTTCTAACAAAATTCTCAATATCCATAAAAAAATCACTCCACCACAAAAAAATAACAAAGAAAAAAAAAGAAAAAAAAACTAAATCAAATCAACAAAATTCCTCAAAATGCCAAGACCAACCCTGCCACTTTTTTCAGGATGAAACTGAAGAGCAAACAAATTATCCCTGCCCACAGCCACCGGAACATCACCACCATAATCACAAAAAGCAGTCACATAATCCCGACAAACCGGATCAACATAATACGAATGAACAAAATACATATACCTGCCATCAGCACCATCAAGAATACTCACATCATTCAAAAGAGTATCATTAACCCTGATCTGATTCCAACCCATATGAGGAACCTTAAAAGAATCATCCAAAACAAAACGCCTGCAAGACCCCTCAAAAAAGCCAAGACCATCCACGCCAACACTTTCCTCACTGGACTCAAACAACAACTGCAAACCCAGACAAATACCAAGCAAAGGCTTACCAACATCCACATGAGACCTGATAACATCCACAAAAGGAGACAAATTATTCATAGCCGCCCCAAAAGAACCAACACCAGGAATAACAAGAGCATCAGCATCAGCCAAAACAGACTCATCCGAAGAAAGCACAACATCTACACCAATACGCTTAAAAGCATTAAAAATACTGCGCAAATTACCGCTACCATAATCAACTACAACAACATCACTAATAATAACACAACCTAAAAAAAATAGAAAAAAGAGAACTATCTGTTACCAGACGGAGTTTGAGAATCATAAAAATCCTTAATCCTGATAGTATCATCCAAATCAGGAGTAGAAACCTCATGCAAAACAGTGTTCTCAATAGCAACAATAGTATGAGGAGTATTAGGCTCTATCCTAACAGTATCCTTAGCACCGAAATATTCCTTACTATCCTCAAACTCAATATAACCCTTACCACTGACAATATACATCGTCTCATCCTTATTAGGATGATAATGGAAACTGGTCTGATAACCCTCCTTAATAAACAACTCCTTAGTCAAATACTTCTCAGTATAAATAAGGATCTTCTCATAACCCCAAGGCTTATCCTCCCTGTTCTCATACTCCTCCTGAACCTGCTGCAACTCCTTACTAGTATCAACAGCCATCCAGAAAAGACCATTCTCCTTATAATAACCTAACTTCTTATCCTTAGCAAGCTCAGGGAAAATAGTTTTCTCAATATCCCCAGTCTTATAATTACCGAAATCAAGCTTACCCTTAGAGAAATAAATACCACCATTAATATAATAATCAAGCAAAGGTTTCTCCTTAAAGGAAACAATCTTATCCCCACTAAGCTCAACAATACCATACGGAGAAGTCATCTGAGTAATGAAAATAGTGAAATCAAACGGAGACTTCTCACCATCCTCAATCATCTTCTTAATACTTAAATCAGCAACAACATCCCCATTACGGATAACACACTGAACACCATCATCCATGTACTCCATACCTAAACGAATAGCATTAAGCGTACCAAGAGGCTGTTCCTCCTTAACATACTCAATCTCAACGCCCATATAATTATTACCATAGCGTTCCTCAATCTTCTCGCCCAAAAATCCAGTTAAAAGAATTACTTTTGAAATTCCTGCACTTTTAAAGTCAAATAACTGCTTATCCAAAATAGTATAATCTTCCTTAAGTTCAACCAATGGCTTAGGAACAGTCTCAGTAACTGGTCTGAGCCTTTTACCAAAACCACCGCATAAAATCATACCTATCGTTTCATTCATTTAAATCACTTAATCCTTTATATAAATACAAAAAATAATTTCTAATTAATTAAATCTATACACTTAATAATAAATAAATATTCTCAAAAAAAAATAAACTATAAAGTTGTAACAATACAACTATCTTTCTCAACAATAATAGTATGCTCAGTCTGAGCAACCATACCATCACTCTTCTCCTTCAAAGCATTATAAGGATAAATACTACGAGAAGTCAACAAAGGACGCATAGCCCTATTCAAAGAATGCACATCATAACCATCCAACAAATGCCTAGCAGCAAAAGGGAAATAAGTGAAATCATCACGAATCCTCCTCAACAACCTAGTAGCATCAGGCTGCCTCAAAGGACGAGTTCTCAAATAGGAATAAATAAAATGACTAGGAATATCATTAACCATACCCACACCATTAGTAGCAAACGGCTCAATAGCAACATGATCCCCCTCCTTAAGAACAACAGAACTATTCTCAGGATAATTAGGAATAGACAAACCAGCATGCAAATTATACTGCTCCAAACTATGACCACTCAAATTAACAATAGGATTATAACCCATACTATTCATAGTCTCCTGAACAACACGACCAATCTCCTCCAAACTAACACCATCCCTAATAATGCTAATAACATTCTCCAAAGCACTACTAGAAGCATCACGAATAGCATACCTCTCCTCAAGCTCATCCTCAGTCACAACAGGATTACCATCATCAAGACGACCAGGCATTTTCAAAGGATTACCATCATCATCAACAGGATCAACATTATCCCCCTCAATAATAACCGTAACTGCAGTATCAGAAACATAACCATCAACCTCAGCACCCAAATCAATTTTAACAATATCCCCTTCACAGAATACCGTATCATCATTAGGAGGAGAAGTATAATGAGCTGCAATCTGATTTATTGAAACATTACAAGGAAAAGAAAGACCAGCACCAGTACTTTTAATCTCAGACTCAATCCATTCAACCAAATCAATAACTTTCATACCGGCAGTGGCTTTTTTAGCCGCTTGTTTACGAACTTTTGCTGCTATTTTCCCAGCTTTTTCATATTTTTCCAACATTTATATCACTAATAATTATATTTATTTAACAAACTTAAATAATTAATAGATAACTTTATATATAACTTAATACTTAAATAGATATAGCTCTTTAATGAGTATTATTTTTAACATGTAGCGGGGTGGGGTAGTCTGGTGATCCCGCGGGGCTCATAACCCCGAGAGCCCTAGTTCAAATCTAGGCCCCGCTATTATTTTTAATTAATTATTATTTTGGTAAGCTAAAGCACAGTTTACGGTAATTTTTTACTGAGGAAATTCCACACACCATATTGAAACATGATGCTCTTAATTGGCATACACCGAGAGGTGTGACCCTGTCATAGAAACGATACGGTAGACTATAACTTAGCGATAATAAATGATACAATTGGGTTGATTAGCTTAACTTTAGTAATCGATGAAACGAACAATCCATGTGGTGCAAAAGTAAACATTGTATTATACAAAGGTGACTTGCTTAGATAAATGCTGTGATAAACATGAAGTGGATTACTCTTAGCATGCCAATTTAAAATAATTAAGCTTTTTTTATTTAATTAGTTTTTAAAATAAGTTTTGAAAAAAAGTAAGGTTTGAAAAACTATTTTTTTAATTGTTTTAGTTCTTCATCTATTTTGTCTACACGTTCTTCTAAATCGGATACTCTTGTGTCGTTTGTTTCTTGGTATGTGTAGAGGTCTGTTTTTAGTGTTTCGTATTTTTCTAGGACTTTGTCAAGGTCTTTGTTTGTTGCTAAATCCCAGTCTTCAATTACTTGTTCGCTTTGTTCATCTATGAATTGGCTTATTTTTTTGGACATTATGTCTGTTTTTGATACGTGGTCTTCTTCGTCGTCTTGTACTCTGTCTTTGAATTTGTCACTGAATTCGTTTACTTTACCTGTTATGTTGGAAATATATTCTTCTTGTCCTACTCGTTGTGATAAACCTGAGGCTCTTTCATGAATATCTTGATATACTGGATTTTTTGTGGACTCCAAATAATAGTATAGTAGGATTAATATTGCTACAACTAGTATTATTATTGCTAGAGTAGTTGCTGGTTCCATCTAATCAGCTCCTATTTATTTAACAAATTGTTTAGTTCTTTTTCTTTTTTGTCTAGTTCTTCTGTTAGTTTTAGTAACTTGACTAGTTCGTTTTTTGCTTCTAGTTGGTCTACTCTTTCGTTTACTTGTGAACTTAGTAGGTCAACTTTTGCTGTGATTTGTGATGTGTTTGCTCTTATTTCTTTTAGTTTGTTTTGGTCTTCTTCTGATAGTTCTGCGAGGTTTTCTTTTTTCTGTTTGTTTTGCAGGTCTTTTTCTACTATTTCAATTTTTTTGAGTTCTGCTTGTTTTTCAAGTAGTTTTATATCGTTTTTGGATACGCTGGCTTTTCTCCATTCTATTGCTATGACTATTACTGCTATTAAAAATATTATTGCCAGTATTAGTAGGAATATTTGGTCTCCAGTAAAAATCATGTCCATGATTATCATCTCTGTTTTTTTATTATAGTCTTAGTTTGTTTATTATGAATATTATCTTTTATTATTGTATTGTTTTTTGCTTTGTTTTTGGTGATTGTTTTTTTTTATTTACAATTTATTATATAGGAATAGTTACACAGTATTATATAATAATATATCTTTGATGTAAAATGTATTGTATTAGGGGGCATAATCATAAGTCAAACTAAAGTAATGATTGTATTAGGTAGTGCATCTGATTATAAGGTTGCACAGAAGGCTGTTAATGTTTTTGAGGAAATGAATATCAGCTATGATTTGCGTGTTGCATCTGCTCATAGAACTCCTGAGCGGTTGAAGGAAATTGTTAAGAACGAGACTGATGGTGTTGAGGTCATTATTGCTATTGCAGGATTGGCTGCTCATTTACCTGGTGTTATCGCTTCTCTTACTACTAAGCCTGTTATTGCTGTTCCGGTGGATGTTAAGTTAGGGGGTATAGATTCTCTGTTGTCTTCTACTGAGATGCAGTTGGGTACTCCTGTTGCCACTATGGGTATTGATAGGGGTGATAATGCTGCTTGGTTAGCTTGTCAGATTATTGCCTGTAATGACAGTGATTTGAGGGATGTTCTTAGGGAGAAACGTCTTGCATATAATTCCAAGATTCAGAAGTCCGAGGAGGAATTGATTGAGAAGATTGCTGGTAGGAATTATAGGCGTACGGAGCCTTGTGTTTTGGATGATGATGAAGTTGAAAGTTCTTTGAAGTTGGATTCTGATACGAGGGTTTTAATTATTTCAGGTAATTATTCTAATATGGAGATTGTTAAAAAGATTATTCAGACTTTGGATACTTTGAAAATTAAGAGTGAATATAAGGTTGTCAGTGCTACTAGAAGTCCTGATGTTTTGGAGAAGTTTATCAGTGATGTTGATGATGATGTTGATTTGTATATTGCTGTGAGCAGTTTGTCTACAATTTTGACTGGTGCTATTGTTTCCCATACTACTAAGCCTGTTATTGGTGTTCCTTGTGTTACCCGATTGTTTGGTATTGATTCTATTCTTAGTATGATTGAGATGCCTCCTGGTGTTCCTACGGCCACTATGGGTTTGGATGCTGGTGAAAATGCGGCTTTGTTTGTGGGCAGAATTTTTGCTATTTATGATGAAGATATTAGAAATGAGCTTGTTGGGTTTATGAAGACTTTGCATAAGAATGTGTATTATGAATAGTGGGAGTTGTGTTTTATGTCTAGGTTAATTGATGAGATTGATGATGAAATTATTGAAATTGATGATGAAGTTTCTTGTGAGTATGAGATTACTTCTATTTTAAAGAAACATCCTCATGATACGTTGGTTTTTACTAATGTGAAGGATTGTGATATGAATATTATTTCGGGTATTTGTAATACCAGGGACAAAATTGCTAAAAGTATTGGTACAAGTGTGGATGGAATTACTGAAAATATTATTGGGGCTACGAATAATCCTACACCTGTGAGTGTTGTGAAGAATTTTGATGAGGTTTTTGCTCATAGTGAGGATGCTGATTTAAGTAAGCTTCCTATTTTGAAGCATTATCCTAAGGATAAGGGTAAGTATATTACTGCGGGGATTGTTATTGCCAGAGATCCGGATAGTGGTATGGTTAATGCTTCTATTCACAGGATGCTTGTTCATAATGATAAGGAATTGGGTATCAGGATTGTTCCAAGACAGTTATATACTTATTATAAGAGGGCTGAAGAGCTTGGTAAGCCTTTGGAAGTTGCGATTGCTATTGGTTTAAGTCCTTCTACCTTGCTTGCAAGTACTACGAGCATACCTATTAGTGAGAATGAGTTGGAGGTTGCTAATACTTTTAAGAATGGTGATTTGTCTCTTGTTAAATGTGAAAGTGTTGATATTGAGGCTCCTGAATGTGAGATTTTGCTTGAGGGTAAGATTTTGCCTAATGAAAGGAGAAGTGAAGGTCCTTTTGTTGACTTGACTGATACTTATGATAAAATAAGGGATGAACCTGTTATCAGTTTGACCAGGATGCATTATAAGGATAATCCTTATTATCATGCCATTCTTCCTGCAGGTAATGAACATAAGTTGTTACAGGGTTTGCCTCAGGAACCTCGTATTTATAATAGTGTTAAGAATACGTTGCCTACTGTCAGGAATGTTGTTTTAACCGAGGGAGGTTGCTGTTGGTTGCATGCTGTTGTTTCTATTAAGAAACAGACTGAAGGTGATGCTAAAAATGTGATGATGGCTGCTTTGTCTGCTCATCCTTCATTGAAGCATTGTGTGATTGTTGATGAGGATATTAATATTTTTGATCCTGTTGATGTGGAGTATGCTATTGCCACTCGTGTAAAGGGTGATGATGACATTTTCATTATTCCTAAGGCAAGGGGTTCTTCTTTGGATCCTGTTGCGGAGATTGATGGTACAACTACCAAGATTGGTGTTGATGCTACTAAGAGTTTCCACAATCTTGAGGATTATGAAAGGGTAAGTTTTACTCTTGATGATTAGAAATAGATGTAATCTAGATGTATTGTTGCAAGGATTTTACACTTGCAATATACGTCTAGATTTTTTTTTAAATTATTTTTTTTATTTGAAAAAAAACAACTTATTAAAAAAAAAACTTCCCTATATTGATAGGGTGTAATGGACTTCATTTTAGTGATTCCAGGTAAATTTTCCATGGTTATTTAACCCGGCAATCCCCCGGGTCCCCAGGGTTTTTTAATGCGCATTAATGATCCGCCTAAAGGGCTCTTGGACTTCTTTTTAAAGATTCTATGTCGTTAGACAAAGCTATCCCCCCTGTCCCAGAGGTTCACTATTTTTTTGCATGATTGAAGATTAATTGTCTATTAATGCCTTTTGAAGTATGTTTTTTGCAGCATTAACATCTCTGTCATGTATTTCTCCACATTCCGGACATTCCCACATTCTGACGTCTATGGTTATGTCTTCATATTTATATCCACAGTTGTTACATAGTTTTGTTGAAGGAAATCTGCGGTTAACCTGGATAAATATTTTACCATATAATTCACACTTATACTTCAACATATTCAGGAGTTTATACCAGTTGGAATGGAATATGCCTTTTGAGTAACGTCTGTCCTTTAACATGTTATGGATGTCGAGGTTTTCCATTGCTATTATGTCATATTCCTTTACCAGTTGTGTTGTTATCTTATGGAAATGATCGTTTATTGTGTTTCTTCGATGATTATATAGAATGTTTATCTTTTCTATGATTTCATTGTGTTTTCTGCTCCCTCGTTTTTTTGATGAGAGCTTAGTGTTCAGTTTGTCTATTTTTTCATTTGTTTTTGTAATTTCCGGGGGAGAATATTTCTTTCCGTTTGAAAGGGTTAGTATGTTGTTTATCCCCAGGTCTAATCCGACTTTTTTGCCTGTTTTTGGAAATATTTCTATGTTGTCTGAACGTATTGTGATTAATATGTACCATTTGGTATTTTGATAGAGGACTCTGTATGAAATCACCTTGCAGTATCGAATTGTCTTTCCATAGTATAGTTTGAATTTTCCATAGTTGTCCAAATGTAGAATGTTTCCCTTTAGTTGTATGTTTGTGTTATTGTTTATTAGAAATGACTTGACTTTTCGATTTTGTGTCTTTTCTTTTAAATTACCGGGATTTTGGGTGAGTTTTATTGCTCTGATTATGCTGTTGGACACATCTTTTATTGTTGAGGCGTCTAATTTAGATATGGACTTGTAGGTTTTCTGGTTTTGTTCGCATAAATCACTTAAATATTCCTTTATATTCTTTGGAACATTGTTGTTTTTGTAATCGTTTTTGTACTGTTTCAATAAATTGTTGTATAGGAATTGACATGCGTCAAGTGCTATTTCAAACTTTTTGATTTGTATTGGATGGGGGTATATTCTGCATTTGTGCGTCAATGGATGGTATGTCATTGGTTTACTTTAATTTCCTCCGCTTTTGAAACATATTTATTTCATGATTGTATAACATTGAAGTGTATTTATTATAAATTATATAATTTTAATTATATATTTTTGAATAATGTTTAACACTTTTCATGTTACA
>DUHK01000125.1:0-7104 GCA_013330915.1 Methanosphaera sp.
CAAATAATAAAATTTAATGAAGATTTTGAAGTTGAAAATGTTGAATGTGAATGCGGTTCAACAGACTTTGAGATACAATCCAACAACAGTGGAATATGCAGATTGGAGCTTATCAAATATCTTCCGCTGGGAGGAGAGTATCTTCTTAAACGTTCACAGCTTACCAAGTATAGTGTTGAGGCTTATCGTTCAATAATCAAGGTGATGAAACAGGAAAAAAGAGGTTTGGTAAAAAGTGTAACTGTTATCGCCAAGGTCAAGGACGAGAAAACTGGAAAATGGGTAAGTAAAAAAGCAAATATTGATTATGCTGATGAATCCAATTATGAACTTGAGTTACGTAAAAGGTATGGTTCAAACGTTAGAATCGAACTGCTTCAGTTTAACCATAAGAAACCTTCACTTATCAATGATAAATACGTTCAAAACGCATTGGCAATAGCTTATCTTCAGTATTCTGAAAATATTGTAAATCAGAACATTGATGACATAATTCCATTACACATCAAAAATCTTGAAAAAATCAACCTCTACAAGAAGTTGTTGGAAGAAGCCAGAAACGATGCCAGTAAATTGGCAAGAGAAGCTGATGAACGTTTAGAGCTAGAAGAAGAATTGAAATATATCAAACTTAAAAAGAACAACTTAATGAATAAAGACAGGGTTTTAGACCGTGAACTTAGGGAAGACCTTGAAAAGAAAATTGAAATCAAAAAGCACTTTTATACCGAAACTCCTAAAACCCTGCTTTTATGGGATATATTCAAGTACTACCTGACAACTACGGAAAGCAGAAGAAACAATTATTCAGGACCTTTCCCGAACCTCAGACCAACTCTGGATTCCAACCAGATTAAGGTATTCGAGTACGTTTTTCCCAAAGATGTTGTGAATCTGCTTCTGGATTATGAGGAAAACATCGCCTCATTAGGTCATATGAAAGAAACCATTCACTACAAGTCAGAACTGGAAACCAAAATAAAAAACCTGCACTTGAAACCTAATCAGGAAGCAATAGGTGCAGTAGCTTTACATAACAAATGTAATATCTCATTAAACAAGGCAGCAGACTTATTACATGTGTCTCATGATGAAGCCGTAACCGAAAAGAACAATCTTAAAAAGATTGAAAAACCAACTACCAAAAAGGCAAAAAAATTCTTGGAACTAATAAATAAATGATATGGGATGATTTTATGAGTTCAAAAGTACATGTGAATAAACCATTGTCATCCAAGCTGATTATAGAAATTTTGGATGAAAATCCGGATCTTGAAGTGATAAATTGCCCATTGAGTTTATATGAAAGAACTTCCGAAATATATTTGGATGCCTTAAGTGAACTTGGTATCAGAATTAATGTGATTGAAAGCAGAGGTCGTCCGAAAAAATATGATGATGCTTTGAAAGATTCTATCAATGAAATGATTGCTTCAGGATTGTCCATTAAAACAATTGCTTCAAGATTAAACATTGACACGAAAACCGTGTATTACCTAAAGAAAGACAAACTTAAACAAGGTCCTAAATCCAAATACTCGGATAAGGTAAAAAAAGAAATTGTTGAAATGAAGAATGAGGGAACGCCTGTAACAAAAATTTCCGAAAAGTTAAATATTCCTGTCAGAACAATATATTATATTCTAAAGAAAAATAGGGAAAAATAAAAAATGGGGATGTGTTAAATGAATTCAACACAATTATTGCTAATTTCTGGTTTTTGTGGAATTATAGCTTTTTTAATTACATTTTTATCCATGCCCACATTAATTAGAAGATTAAAAAAGGCCGAAATTGTTGGTAAGGACATTCATAAACTCTCCCAACCGGAAGTTGCGGAAATGGGTGGTATCGGAATACTGCTCGGTTTTGCAATATCCATCATGGTTGGAGTATATCTGTGTCCTCAATGGCAGTCACAGTTAACGATTACTCTGATAGTAATCCTCCTTACAGGTATTATTGGAATGGTTGATGATTTGATAATGTTATCTTCCAAGGAAAAATTAATCCTGTTGTGGATTGCTGGACTTCCAATTATGTGGGTAACTCCCCCTAATGTAAGTATTGTTTATATGCTGTTAATTCCTGTAGCCGTTACAATTGCATCCAACTTGACAAACATGCTTGCAGGATTAAACGGTATTGAAACCGGATTAGGGATAATCGCAATGACATCCCTGACATTGTCCTGTATTATTATGAACAAGTATGATGTAGCGATAATATCATTTTCCATGCTGGGTGCTTTGGTTGCATTCCTGTTCTATAACAAGTATCCGGCCAATGTATTTCCGGGGGATGTTGGTACTTTAATTATAGGTGCCTGTATTGCTATAATAGCGTTCATAGGCAGGGTTAAAATCATTGCATTTATTGTTTTAATACCTAACATAATTGATGGTCTGTTAAAATTCTATAGTGCCGGAATGATGGAACGTCAAAATTTCAAACCTACAGAGGTTAATGAAGATGGCCATCTTGTTGTTCCAGCCACGGGATTCAAATCCCTGATAAGATCAGTACTTAAAAAACCTATGCAGGAAAAACATGTTGTTTACATTATCTGGGCCATAGGATTGATATTCGGATTAGTGGGTATTCTTGTAGCTTACTTTGCTAAAGGAACCATAATCTGATTATGACCACCTAACTTTTTTTGTTTTTATGTTATAATTTTCTGATTTGACATTTTCATAAAATAAATCTGCATTTTCCTGGTTAAATGTTTCCGCCACCGTTTTTCTAATGTAATAATTTACCCTTTGTGAAATTATTTCCTTTTGATTAAGTGTCAAATAATTGTTTGAAGATAATTGTGCCTGTAGAAATATAACCTCCTCTTCCTGGCTCATGTTTATTTTAATTATTTTTATTTCTACGGGATAAAGCAGTTGAGGGTGGTTTATTGCATAATTGTTAACTGTATCATTGTAATACATCGCATATGAATTCTTATCCACCCCTATTTGAGCGCCTGTGTGTGCTGCCGCCAAGATGATGTTTTTTTCAGATTGAGTGTTGAGTGTCTGAATTGTCGACATCAGGATTATGATAATTATGCCCATAATTAAAATATATTCTAATGTAATTTGTCCATTATTATTCATAATATTTTATAGAGAAGTATGTGATTTAGTAGGTGTCTTTTTAATTATTTTTTGTTATGATTATTGTGTCGTTGTTATTGAAAAATTCATATACATATCCGGGTTTTAAATTATATTTTTTTGATTCGTTGATTATTTGAGGAGGAATTTCAGAATATATAACCTGATTGTGGGAATTTAAGTAAACTCCCGAGCCATTTATTTGAAGAATATATGTTTGGCTGTTGATTTTAGTGGGCAATTTGTATTTTCTGGAAAATCCGTTCCCCTTGGTATATACGTCCATGATTACCTCATAAATGTCCATAACCGTTATTCGTGCCTGTCTCCTATTTTGTGTTTCTTCCATAGATGTATATTCCTGTATGGAATAGGAGATAATCATTGAAAATATGATTATTAACACCATTAATGAAATGAACAATTCAATATTAAAAATTCCTTTTGAATCCATAATTATCATTCTTTTTATTATTTTATATATATGTTTAATAATAATCATTATATATTATAAATAATATATAATATAAATTGAAAATTATATACATTGTTCATGGAGTGAATGAAAATATTATGAAAAGTAAAAAACAAAAATCTAAGGAGATACTGTTAAAATTTAAAAAAACTCAAACACCAAAGGAACTTGACGAAAATTTATACCAATTTGAAAGGCAGCTCAAGGAAGTTGATGTGAATTACTACCTTAAAGAATCAGAAAATCCTTTCATATACTTTATAGAAAACGATAAACCAGAAGAACTGATAAAACAGTTGGAAGTTAATGAAGAGTATTGTATCCTCCCTGTAATCTGTGTAATTAACAACATGAACTACATTACAAGCACAATCCTAAGAAAAATCAGACATAAACTATGTTATAAGGATACGTTTAAAATAAATTGTCACATGGACACATACTGCATATCACAAACGAAGGAAAGTATGGAAAACGAACTGACAAAAAGATTAGAAAATATAATAAAAATAGAAAATAGTGCAAACAATCCTGTTTGGACCATTAATTTATATGTTGTAGGAGACATTACAGCAATAAACATCAAAAACACTAAAAACAATAGGATAAGTAATGTCTGGACTTAATTAAATAGTCCTTACCTATTTATTTTTTACTCAACAAATCATGCAGATTATCCTTTAATGTTATGATCTGATCCCTGCTGCTAAGGTTAGGGTCAATATTCAGAAGGTTCATAATTCTTTCATCATCCAATGAATCGAATCCCATCTCCTGAACGTATGATACCAACTTGTTTCTTAGGTTAACATCTTCAATCACATTCGGATCCAAACCAAGGTATCTTGGTAACTTACTGGATGACGGGAAAGTCGTTTTACCCCTGCTGAGTCTGCGCTGATTCAGCCTTCTTTCTATGATTGTCTGATAATTGTCGTTAAGGTAAGGATCAAGATACGGAATTCCCACATCACTCAATGCGATTACTTTAACATCACTAAATGATAAAGGCACATCAATCAAATCAGGAGATCTTGATGCTACCGTTCCCCCACTTCTATGGAATTTAGGTCCCTCACCTATATGCAATCCCACATCAACAAAGGCTGATCTTACCGGGCTTGCCGCAGTGTATGTAAGAATTAATGCGGTAGGAGTTAAAAAGTTTTTTAATCTTGAAAAGAAATCCACAGTATACAGTTCAGGACATTTTGCTGGACTGAAAGGATCTAAAAATACGGCATCATATTCCTTGTCATCACAATCTTTAATGTATTCCCTTGCATCACATATGTGAATGTTTATTGTCACGTTAGGAGGAATATTACTTAATACCTTGTTAAACTGTAAATGACCCTTTTCTATCAGATAAGATTCTATAGCCTTTTTAACATATTGGTGTGACTCGCATATATCCGGTATAAACAACGTTGTTGCCAGAGTTTCCAGGGAAGATTCCACCATGTCAACTTCTATCTGGACATCAACATCCTTAAGGTAATCCAGCAGTGCGGAAACATTGTATCCTATACCACTACAAATATCCAATATCTTTACGACAGGACTGTTTTGAGCCTTTTCCAGAATCTTTGATGGTATGACAAATTTTTCGAAGGCTTCAGTTCTGGCACCAAATGTACTGTGCAAGGTTTCTGATTCATCACCTCTCTTGTCAGACAGTAGCGTAAATGAACCATCCTCCGTTTGAATTAAAAACCCTAATATTTCTTCTCTAAACAAATCTCTAGCATCCTTATGACCAACAGCTTCCAATTCAAAAACTTCATGAATCAGCTCCTTGTTACGAGAGTTAATTTCCAAATTTGATGCTTCTTCTTCCAGACTCATATGTCCACCATGTCATTTTAAAATAAAAAAAATTCATCCGAAAAATCTTTACTAAAAGATTATTAATTATTATATATTTATTTAACATTCAAATATAATAAATATTTACAATATTTATGGTTATTAGTAACATTATTAATTAGGTAACAAACAAATACTATATATATTAGGTGATAAAATGGATAAAAAAATTATAGCAGCAATAATTGCAATAGCTGCAATTCTGGCATTAGGATATGCTTTTTTATATATCCCATACCAAGAAAATGTTTTATCTGAAAACTACGATAAAGGATTACAGGATGCCAGTGCTATCGAAACAAAAATTATTGCTACAACAGAACAATTTAACAAACAAGAAAGTACGGATGCAGATACATTAATAAATACTATCAACACTGAAATTACGCCAAAATATGCAGAGGAAATATCACAATTAAACAAGACATTAGAACAGACAAATGGTAATGATGTTAAAAAGAAATATATTGAACTACAAATGAAACGTTTAGAATTAGAATCCAAAAACCTAAATGGTACTGTTTCAACATTATACGCAATAAGTCAATATGTTAAAGGTGAAAAAAATACTGTTGATGCACAAACTTCCATAGATAATGCAAACAAGGAAATGACAGACAGTCAAAAAGAATTAGACGGAGTTTATGTTGACATTAAGACACTGTTAACCCAACATCCAGACTTCAACCAAACATTACAGAATTTACACCTGGAAAAACCATTTTATGGAGAAACACGTGTTCAAGCACAAACCCAAAACATTACAAACTAAACTTCAACCCCCATAACTTTTTTTGAAAAAAAATTTTGGAAAAAAATTAATAATAAGTTTTGATAAAATAAATAATATCTATAATTTATAACAATATTATTTTAATAGTTATTCATGAGTAAATAAAACAATAGGATGTTTAATAAAATGAAAACGTTTAATATGTACGTTGAAACCGTAATATACAACGAACAAAACAAAATTCTGCTCTTAAAAGAAAAAAGAGATGATGACAAGATCCGTTGGGACTTACCTGGTGCAACATTTACTGAAGAACAAAGCTTCGATGAAACCGTTATAACAAACGTTCCAAAAGAAATTGGTTACTATGTATATCCTGGGAAAATAATCGGAATAGGCGATTATACCAATAAGACAAACAAAGAAGTACATGTTATAATGGAAGGAAGTATTCTTAATGGAGAATTGTTATTATCCAAGAATTATGATACATACAACTGGGTTGATTTAGAAAGAATTAGGGATTATCCTCTGGTACCATGGTTACATTCCTATATCCACAACAACAAAAATCCATTCCAAGATGTTGAAGCAGAAATTGAAGAATTAACCAACCAAAGACAAAGAAGAAGGGAAATCATCCAGGAAGATTTGATGAGTTCCATCAATTCAAAAAACAAATCCGAAAAAATAAACAGGGGAGTAACAAGTTCATTCGGTCTGTTAAAAGAAACCATCAAAAAAACATTCCATCCACGGGAGGCAAAAGTCAGCCAAACCACTCCTAAAAGCAATGAAATCTACAAGGAACCAGAAGTTAAAAAAGAAGACAAAAGAATTGCTGATAAACTCAACGTTCGTTTCAGACATAAACCAGAAGAAGAAACTGTTGATAAGTCCGTTTTGGAATCTGAAAA
>DUHK01000125.1:7250-8571 GCA_013330915.1 Methanosphaera sp.
ATCATCATAGAACATGATAATGTTGAAAATATCCGTCCAAAGGAACCTGAAATAAAGATTATACGTAAGGACGAAAAAACACCTCATATCAGGACAGAAAAAGAGTCAAAAGACAGATTTAGTTTTAACTCCGAAAACATTATTCGTTCCGGTTGGAAAGAAAAACTAAACCAGTTAAACAGAACAGAAGCAAATGATGAGAAAAAGAATATTCCACGCCCTAGAGGAAAAAGAAAATAATTGTTTTCTTTTCCATTAAACATCCTTATTTTTAGATAGGAATTCCTATATATCTTAATGTGAAAATTATTATTTCAACACCAATGTAACCTACTGAATAAAAGTAGACCAGGTTTATTATTGTTGCCAGATAACCCAGTATCATCAGGTATGAATCATGTTCCAATGTTGAAACTGCGAGCATGAGCATTGCTACTGCCGGTGCGAAATCTGTAAAAGGTATGGGTAATGGTAAAAACAACAGTACCGCAAGGATTATATTTATTAAAGCATTTATTTTTAGAACATAACTTTTTTTAGATAACTCACCCCTTGGTTTTGATATTTTTTCCACATAACCTAAGGCTTTTTTTAGAATATCAAATAACTTTAGAACGCTTTCCCTGTTGAGTTCAAATTTTCCTATGAAATCTGGTATATATAAGTTTCTATTTGTTAAAAATGCTATTTCCAAAAGGATTATGAGAATACCAAAAGGAGTGCTGGATCCAGGAATGGATGCCGGAATTAAAAAAGGTGCCAGCAGGATTATGATTAAAAACTGAACTCCTTCCTCTGACATCAAGTTTATCAGTTCTTTTAAGGTGATGTTTTTATCGGGAAGGTCTTTTTGAATTTCATTTAACGTGTGAGATGTCGTTAAACTGTTTACGGAAATTTCATAGCTCATAATTATCAATAATCCTGACATATATAAGGGGAGGGGAATTGTGTTGAAAAATTTTATGTAATTATTATTCTTTTTTCTGATATATGTATTAATAGTATCATTATGTATTAAATAAATATCTATTGCTGATTTTTGAGTTGACTGATTATGTTTTCAATGCTGATGTCATTAATATCTGGAATAGCTTCTGTTGCCCCTGTTTTTGTAGTTGACATGGCCGCTATATAACTTCCAATGATTCCTGATTCCTCGAGTGAATATCCTTTTATGTATCCATAGAGAAATCCTGCATTATATGCGTCACCGGCTCCCGTAGTATCTACAGTATCGACCTTGAATATTCCCACATTATATTCTTCGTCACCTTTTTTGATGAATGAACCTTCAGTTGAACGTTTTACCACCAGAATA
>DUHK01000009.1 GCA_013330915.1 Methanosphaera sp.
CCAAAATTGTTACAATACAAATCTCCGGATACTCCTGTATGTGCAATTGAAAACGGTACACTACCTAATCAAAAAATAATCACTGGTACTCTTGGAGACATTACTGAAAAAGACATTAAACCTCCTGCATTAGTTATCATAGGTGAAGTTGTAAACATATACTTAGAATGTGAAGAATTAAGGAGTAAATTTCAATAATGTCAACTGATGGTTTTAATAATAAGAAAGTTGTTGTTACAAGACCTGTGGAACGTTCAGAGTCATTGGCAAAGATTATCAGCCAGCACAATGGACAACCGGTAATAGTTCCAACTTTGGAATTGCAGTTAGTTAAATCAAAGGAACTGTTGTATATTGCTGATCATATCGATGAATTTGATTGGATAGTCTTTACTTCACCTGCAGGAGTAAAATCCTTTTTCAGTGTATATGAAAAAGATTCCATTCCTTCAAAAATAGCAGTAATCGGTGTTAAAACAGAAGAAGTATTAAATAAATATGGAAAAACTCCTGATTTAATACCTGAAAACTTTACTGCCGAAGGACTTTTGGAATCATTTGATTCTATTGATTTAAAAGGTAAGAAAATTGCTCTGCCACGCACTTTGAGTGCTAGAGATGTCTTGCCGAAAGGTTTGGAAAATTATGGGGCAGATGTGGTTATTGCAGAAGCTTACACTTCCAGTATTCCAAGGGACAAATCCGACATTATCAAATTAATGGAAGATATAATAAATGAAGATGTTGATATCATAACTTTCACCAGTCCGTTAACAGTTCACAATTTATTGGAAGTTATCAAAGAAGAAAAACCGGAAAGATATGATGAGTTTTTAAATAAATTACGTGCTGATGTGGTCATAGCTTCTATCGGTCCGATTACAGGCAAAGCATTAAAACAATACAATCTTCCGGCAATAGAAGCTAGTCGTTATACAGTTAAAGACATGATAGATACATTATTACAAAACATTTAATTTGGGTGAAAAACATGGAAACAATGGTATGGCCAGTATACATGAATTCAAATCATACACGTAAAGAAGGACGTAGATTATCTCTCGAAGAATCAATTGAAGATCCAAAAATCCGTGAAATAAGCCAAGCTTTACGTAGATTAAAATTACAATATACTGTTGAACACAATAAATCCTATCCTGGATCTTGGTGGGAAAATTCTGGACGTGTAATTGTAACACACGAATATGCAACAAAATTAGAGCTTTTACGTAAGATTGCTAAAACAATCAAAATAAATCGTGTCTCTAATTAATCTTATTTTTTTTATTTTTTTAAGGGGCTTTTTATGAGTTCAAACATTAACAACAATTTTGAAGAATCTAGAAATCATATGGATTTGTTATTTAACAAAGCAAAAGACAAAATATTAAATTCCGAAGACATAACTATTTTTACACACACAGACTGTGATGGAATAACAGCAGGCGGAATTTTATCATCAATCCTTGACAAATTGGAGATTGAACATTCTGTGAATTTCGTGGAAATCAATGAAGTGGAATCATTGGAAACAGATACTGATTTAACTATTATTTCTGATTTGGGTGCGGGACAGGATATTTCAAATTTATCCAACAACTCAAATTCTTCATTAATAGTATTGGATCATCACCCGCCAATAAGAAAATTGGGAACTCAGTTCAAAGGCGATTTGATTGAAATAAATCCAAATTATTATGGATTGGATGGTTCATACACGATTTCTGGTGGAGGATTGTCTTATTTATTGGCAAAATCTTTTCATTTCTATGATTTAAGCTGGATGGGTATTTTAAGTGCTGTAGGTGATATGCAAAACAGTATGACTGGAAAATTAAGAGGTTTAAATCGGGAAATACTTAAGGATTCCACTGAAGTGGGCTGTGTAGATTACGTAAATGACCTTTTATTATACGGCAGACATACAAGACCTTTATTTGTTGCACTATCATACTTTGGGGATATTAATTTGCCATTGACAAATAACAGAAATGAATGTATACATTTTTTAGAAAATCTGGATATTCCTGTAAAAAATGATTTGGGTACTGTAAGGTACTTATGTGATTTGAACATGGATGAAAAGGGTAGGCTTTTCACGGAATTATTGAAGATGATGACGAGGGCAGTACCTGATAAGTACGTAAAATACGTTCCTAAATTAATCTCAGGGGAATCATATGAATTTACCTTTGAGGAAGATTATACTTCATTCAAGGATGCTAGTGAATACAGTACGGTCATAAATGCTTGTGGTAGAAATGGAAGGCATGAACTTGGAATGGAAGTAATCAAAGGAAAGAGATTTGAAATTGCAAGCGAATTGGATAAGTTGGTCAAAGAACACAAGGCTTATTTGGCACAGAATCTATCAAAAATACAGGAAGCAAACAACGTTGAAATATTGGAAAATATACAATATTTTGATGGAAGTGGAATAAAACCGAGTGTGGTTGGAACCATCGCAGGAATGTTGCTTAGCAATTATGACTGGCAAAAGCCGATAGTTGGTTACACACATATCGATTCTGATGAACCTGGATATAAAGTGTCTTTAAGATGTTCTAAATTATTGGGCTATGAAGGCATACATTATGGTAATCTTGTAAGGGAAATATCCAAGAAGTGTGGCGGTTCTGGTGGAGGACATAGTGTAGCTTGTGGTGCATATATACCTGAAGATGAAATTGGCCATTTCATTGAGTTATTGAATAATTCGGTAACTATAAATTAAAAAAATAACAATAATAGTCATTTAAAAATTACCTAATGCGGTTTTAGATTATTACATGGTCATTTATACTTCTATAAAAGTTTAAATAAAATCAATAATATATTATTATTAACAATAAAATATTTTTACATATTGAAAAGTATACTAAATAGGTGCAATAAGAATGAGGATTTTTAAAAATAAAGGAGAATTCACAAAATTCCAAATATTAGCAAAAATAGCTCAACAAGAACCACATCTTAAACAAAAAGATATAGCCGAAGAATTAGGAATTACGGTTCAAGCTGTTTCTGAAAACATTAAAACCCTGGTTAAAGAGGGATATGTCGAAACAGGAAGTTCCAATTTTAGATATAAAATAACAAAATATGGAATCGATAAAGTTAAAACAGAGGCAATTAACCTCAAAGCCTATTCGGATATGGTTTTAAATACCATGAATGGATACAAATCCATCTGGCCAGCGATAGCAGCCGAAGATTTACATCAAGGTGAACAAGTATGGTTAAATATGGATGATGGTATACTATACGCAGATACTGAAGATAAATCCGGAGCATATGCAGAAGTGTTTAGTGATGCTTTGGAAGGAGAGGATGTTACTTTAATCAATTTAGGTGGGGAAATTGATTTGGTTCCTAAAGATGTAGTCATCGTAAAAATCCCTCCAATTTCAGAAGGTGGATCAAGAGTGTGTGATATGGACAGAATCCAGGAAATATATTCCCAAGATTTTGATAGAATAGGAGTACTGGGAACCAGTGCAAGAGCTATAACAAATCACTTGAACGTATATCCCGATTTTGAATTTGCAACAGCATCCGCTACAGCAAGTGCTGCAGAAAAAGGTTTAAGAGTTTTAGTATTTTCAGTAGGTAAAATGACTAATAGGGTAATTTCAAAATTAGAAGAAAAAGG
>DUHK01000073.1:0-6912 GCA_013330915.1 Methanosphaera sp.
TGTACAAGCTGTGGAAAATGTACTGAGGTCTGTCCGTCTTTTGCATTGGATGAGTGGAATGAAGGTCTGAATAATCGTAAGGCAATATATAAACCGTTTCCTCAGGCTGTTCCAAGCACATATACATTGGATGATGAATCATGTGTAAAATGTGGGGCCTGTTTAAATGTATGTCCAACCAATGCAATTAATTTGGATGCAATTGATGAAATAATATCATTAACGGTTGGTGCTGTAGTAATAGCAACGGGTCATCAACGTTTTGATACGAATAAAAGACCGGAATATGGTCATCCATTTTATGAGGATGTTCTTAGTCAAATGCAATTGGCCCGTTTGATGGGTATTAACGGTCCAACAAATGGGCATTTAACAGTCCCTTCCACGGGTAAGGTTCCAAGAAGGGTTGTGATGATACAATGTGTTGGTTCAAGGGATCAGATGCCTGATGGACATAAGTACTGTTCTAAGGTCTGTTGTATGGTAGCACTTAAGAATGCAAATTTAATCCATTCCCATTATCCTGATACTGAAGTAATCATATGTTATACAGACATAAGAACTCCCGGAGTATATGAAAAATATTTCAAATACGTTCAAAACAATGGTATCAAACTAATCAGGGGACGGCCAGGAGAAATTGCACGTGAGGATGATCATCTGATAGTCAGAATCGAAGACACGCTGACTCATAACAAGCAGGAGATACCTACCGATTTAGTTGTACTGTCTGCCGCATTAGAATCTTCACAGGGAACTATTGATGCTGCTAAAACATTGGGAGTTCCGTTAACTGAAGATCTTTTTGTAAAGGAAAAACATCCTAAAATGCAACCTGTAGCTACTGATATTGAAGGAATATTTGTATGTGGTACTGCACAGGGACCTAAAGATATTACCGACAGTATCATACAGGCAAATACGGCATCAACAAAAATTTCCGAATTAATCAATGGTGGTTTGGAAGTTGAACCGCATATTGCAACAATTAACGTTAAAAAATGTGTACTGTGTGGTCAATGTGTAGAAAACTGCCGTTATCAGGCATTATCAATTTATCATAACTCGATAAGGGTTGGTCCTATTGCCTGTACAGGATGTGGGGATTGTATAATTACATGTCCTGAAGAAGCAATAAGTATTCAGGGTCAAAGTGATGAACGTTTGGAAGCAGGTATCAAAGGATTGTTGAAGGATAAAAACGAAGAAGAACAAGTGATTATTGCATTCCTGGATGATATTGGTAATGTATCTGCTAATAACATGGGAATAAACAGAGTTGAATGTCCTTCAAGCGTAAGAATAATCAACGTACCATTCATTAATAGGGTAAAGTACAAACACATTAAATATGCATTAACACACGGTGCGGACGGAGTATTTTTAGGTGAATATCCTGATTCTCCAAGACACAATGAAATTAGGGAAAATGTTCAGGAGATGAAAAAACATTTGGAAGAAGATGGTATTAACCCTGAAAGATTGTTAATACACAGCGTATTCATTCCTTATTTCAGAGGTCTTGCAAAGCAGTTCAAAGACTTCGATGAATTGTTAAACACATTAACCACTTAATTTTTTTATTTTTTACTTTTTTTGAGGAGTAATCTAATGATTTCAGAAGACAAATACGTAACATTACTTAAAAACGTACTTAAAATAAATCTCGACAATAACCCTGACCAAAAAGAGTCAATTTTATCTTCAGTAAATGAAAACCAGTATATTGTTGCAGGTCCGGGTAGTGGAAAAACCACGGTTCTAGTTTTAAAAATATTAAAATATATCTTTGTTGATGATGTTGAATTAAAGAGCATAGTTGTAACAACATTTACAAAAAAAGCAGCAGGGGAACTTAAGGAAAGAATAGCTAACTGGTATGGGTTATTGGCTGATGAATTGGATTGTCATGACATAATTGATTTTGATGATTTTTTAATAGGAACCCTTGACAGTATAGCAGAGATAATAGTTTCCGGGTATGTTGACGTGGAAATAATTGATAACTTCACATCTTCGGCAATAATGATGCAGAATCTGTTAACTGATGGGCGAAATAATGATAAAAAATTAAAACAATTTATTAAAGGACTTAAAAACAATCATGGCGGAACATCTCCCTCCGATATGAATAATCAGATACAAAGCATCAGGGAAAGAATTTACTATGACATGATTGACATGGAGGAATTGAAAAAAAACGCCTCTCGTGACGTGCTTGTTTATGAGATAATTGACGACTATCTTAATCAGTTGAATTCCAGGAATGTTATGGACTATGCAATGCTTGAAGACAAGTTTCATGAAATATTAAGTGAGGGTATTGTTGAATCATTCAAAAACATCCGCGTATTATTGATTGATGAATATCAGGATACTAACCTTTTACAGGAATCAATATACTTTAAACTTGCAGAATATGTTAAGAATAACAATGGTAACATTACTGTTGTAGGTGATGATGATCAGTCTTTATACAGATTCAGGGGTGCGACCATTAATTTATTCACAGAATATCCTGAAAGAATCAATGAAGCAATGGGTATAATTCCAAAAACAATATTTTTACACAACAATTATAGATCAACAAAGTCAATCATAGATTTTACCAACGAATTTATCCATATTGATGACAGGTACCAGATATCTCGTACAACGAATAAGCCAGATATTATTCCGACAGAGAATACTCAAGAGGGATTGCCTGTAATGGGGATGTTTAGAAACACGTTGGAAGAGCTTTCCACGGATTTAACGGAATTAATCTATGACTTAAAACTCAATCATGATTATTATGTTGAAAGACATGGTAAAAAATACAATCTTTCACTAAAAAAATCCAATCCATCTATAACTGTCTTGACAAATTCTCCAAAAGAAATTGACACATATAATAATAAGAGATTGCCCTATTATATCAGGGACAGTTTAACTTATAAGGATGAAAATATTACAGTATTCAATCCACGAGGTCAAAGTATTGAAAAAACAGAAATAGTTTCATTGTTATGTGGACTGATACTTCAAAGTATAGACCCTGATTCACTTGTTGAAAATCAGTTAGATAACCTTCCACCACGTACAAAAAATACTTTAAAAACCTGGAGAAAATACGTGATGAATTATGTTCAGGAAAATGATAAAGAGTTACTTGAATTCGATGATCAGGTTAATATGAAGGAATTACTTGAAGATATAGAAGGTGAATGTCTGATTTTATCATCGGAATCTTCGGAAAATGAACTTTATTTCAACATGCTTTTGGAAACAATTATCCAAACTGACAATGCAATAAACGCTGAGGGATTACTGACGGTAAAACAAATATTCTGGCACATTCTGGTTCCTATAGCTTCAGGAGCTATTGATATTGATGATGACATGTTTGATGTTAATCTGGATGATAATGTAAACATAATGTCCATTCATCAATCCAAGGGTCTGGAATTTGATATAGTAATCGTTGATGTGGGTTCGGATATCTTTTCTAATTCCTCAGCCACAGCATTCAAAAGATTTCCAAGAAAAGGTGGATCAACATTTAATCTGGAAAATTATTTGAAGGATTATTCAAAGATTTCCTATGATTATGATAAGATTTCAGGATTGGATAAGGAATTCAATGATTTAATTAGAAGATATTTTGTAGCTTATACAAGAGCCAGAAGTATTCTGATACTTGTGGGATTAAACAGTATGCGTTACGGATATAAGGGTGATTTTCAGGATAAAATCAATATAGAAAATGTTGCCACGGGCTGGTCCAGAGATAAAGTTTGGCATTGGGATTCATTGAATAATTTATTGAATATTTAAAAATAGTATTTTTTCTAGGGTGGTTAGTTAAACAAAAAAAGAAAGTTATAAAAGATATACTTATCCTCTGTATCTTTTTTCTTTTACTCCTCTTCCTTTTTTATTTCCTTGTTTTTTGTATCCAGATTTAGGTCTGGTTCTTCTGTTAGTTCCTTTGACTTTTGCCATGATTTCCCCTCCTTTAATTTTATGATTATATAAATATTAATGTATTTATACTATTATGTCCTTAATTTTCATAAATGATATTGCTCATTATTGAAATATTATATATAATTATATTTAAAATCTTTAATATATATTTTTTGCTATTAAAACTGATTTAATATATAAAATTATTAGATATGAAAAATATATTTAAAATTATTAAATGAAAATGATTTATATATGGTGGGTATTTTTTTATCCATACATTTTAGACGTGCATTGCAAGTGTAAAATTTTTAATTCAAACAGTCAAACAAGGTGTGAAGATGGAAAATAAAAAAGTATTATGTTTGGTTGATGGAGAACATTATTTCCCAGTTACAAAGTCAGCAATAGACAAAATAGAATCAAAAGGATATGATGTAAAATTATTATTATTTATTGGAGGAACAGAAAAGCTCAGGGATAATAATATTGATGTGATATCTGATTTGTTTAATAAACCAGTACTCTTTGGTGAAGATCACAGTAAAATACCATATGACTTAATTGGAAAGTCCATTGTTGAAACCGGTGTCAATTATGTATTTGATTTATCCGATGAACCTGTAGTAAATTATTCTAAAAGATTTAAAATTGCTACGGTAGTATTACAACATGGAGTAACATACAAAGGGCCTGATTTTGAATTCAAACCATTAAAAGAATATGATGTTCTGGAAAATCCTTCATATAAGATTCTGGGTACAGGTAAAAGAATAGGAAAAACAGCAGTAAGTGCTTATACTGCTCGTTTAATAAATAGTGAAGATAAATACAAGCCATGCATAGTGGCAATGGGAAGAGGAGGACCAGAAATTCCGGAAGTGGTACCGGGTAATGAAATAAAATTAACTCCACAATACCTTATGGAACAATCAGACAAGGGCAGACATGCAGCATCAGATCACTGGGAAGATGCATTGATGAGTAGAGTCTTAACAGTAGGATGTCGTCGTTGTGCTGGTGGAATGGCAGGACAGGTTTACATTACAAACATGGTTGAAGGTGCAAAAATGACAAATGATTTGGACACAAATCTTGTCGCTATTGAAGGAAGTGGATCAGCAATACCTCCAATTAAAACAGATAAAAATATAGTGCTTGTTGGTGCACATCAACCTGTGGAAACATTAACAGAATACTTTGGACCGTTTAGAATAAAATTGGCTGATTTGGTTATTATAACAATGTGTGATGAACAGATATGCTCCAAAGAAAAATTAGATAATTTGATTGAGGAAATGAGGCAAATCAATCCGGATGCAGAAATAATTCCTACTATATTCAGACCGTATCCTGTTGAGAATATTGAGAATAAGAATATTCTATTTGCAACAACAGCTCCTGAATCAGTTCAACATCTGTTGAAAGAGTATTTGGAGGATAATTTCAACTGTAACGTGGTTGCAATATCATCTCACTTGTCTAACAGACCTCTTTTACAGGAGGATATAGATAATAATATTGATAAGGTTGATATCATGTTAACTGAACTAAAAGCAGCTGCAGTGGATGTTGCAACAAAAGATGCTTTAACCAAAGGACTGGATGTTGTGTACTGTGATAACATTCCTATACCTATTAATTCCGATTATGATTTGGATGCTGCAATAATGAAAATTGTAAACGATGCTGTTGAATCATTTAACAGCTAATCTTATTTTTTTTTAAACACTTACCATAAAGTATTTATATAAGTTCAAACACCCTTTGAAACAATAAGTATATAATATACTAATAATATATTATAGTATAGTTGGAAATTTATATTGAAAAAATTATTTTCATAATTAGTTTATTAATTATCAATTTTTTTATATCAGTCTAGAAACACGGTTTAGAATATTATTCATTAAATATCAAAATCAGTCTATAAAAATGAATTTAAAAAATAATATCTAAATGGAGGATAATTAATATGGCACGAACTACCCAACAACCATTAATACTTCTTGCTGATGGGTCAACAAGGACTGTTGGAAGTCAAGCAACAAAAAATAATATAATGGCTGCAAAATTATTATCCAACGTATTGGTTACTACATTAGGTCCAAGAGGAATGGACAAAATGTTGATAAACACAATTGGTGATGTAAAAATTACCAACGACGGTTACACCATTCTAAAAGAAACAGAACCGGAACATCCTGCTGCAAAAATGTTAGTGGATCTATCAAAAATGCAGGAAGAAGAATACGGTGATGGAACAACAACCGTAGTAGTACTAGTTGGAGAAATATTAAAACAGGCAGAAAAATTAATTGATCAAGGAGTACCAATATCCACAATAGCAAAAGGTTTTGAACTTGCAAAACAAAAAACCCTTGAAGTATTGGATGATATTGCCATTGATGCAGATAAGGAAGAATTAATTAACATAGCAAGAACATCAATGTCAGGTAAAGGTTCATTCACAAATCTTGATTCAATGGCCGAAAATTTAGTTACAATCTTATTAAATGTAGCTCAAGACGGTGAAATTGACAAAGACATGATTAAAATCAGAAAAATCCATGGGGAAGGAACTGCAGATACAGAAATCACTGAATCCGTTTCAGTAGATAAAAACGTATTGGAATCTGAAATGCCAAAAGATGTTCGAAATGCAAAAATATGTTTACTCCAATATCCTATTGATGCTAGAGAACTTCAAAACAGTGGAAAAATTATTTTAAATAATCCTGGTGAATATCAGGACTATCTTGATAAAGAATCTCAAATGCTTGAAGAAGAAGTACAAAAATTAGTTGATTGTGGAGTAAATGTTCTTTTCAACAACAAAAAAATCAGTGATTTAGGTCAACATTTCTTAACAAAAGCAGGAATAATGTCCGCTAAAAGAGTAAAATCTGGTGACCTTGAAAGATTAGCAAAAGCTACCGGAGCAAATATCGTAAACAACATACG
>DUHK01000073.1:7097-19575 GCA_013330915.1 Methanosphaera sp.
GGAAGTACAAAACACATTACTGATCAATTAGAAAGAGCTATCAATGATGCTATAGGTGCAATTTGCCAAGCAATAAAAAACAACAAAGCAATTCCTGGAGGAGGAGCTTCTGATATTGCAGCAGCAAAAGCATTAAGAAAATATGCTAACTCATTCACGGATAAACGTCAATTAGTTATTAAAGCATATGCAGATGCATTAGAAGAATTACCATTAGCAATTGCAAAAAATGCTGGAATGGATGTTATCGATGTATCCACACAATTAATAGCAGCTCAAGAAAAATCAACAAACATGGGTGTAAATGTAATAAAACGTGAAGTAACAGACATGAAAGAAGACCATATCCTTGAATCACAAATCAGTAAAAAGGAAATTGTTGACTCATGTACTGAAGTAGCAGTAGAAATATTACGTATTGATGATGTAGTCGCATCAAGACCAGAAACTCCTGTTGGAGGAGACATGCCTGGTACACCAAACCCATACATGTAAATAAGATAAATACTCTTTATCTTATTTTAAACTTCTTAAACTATTTTTATATAACATATTTTTATTTAATTCAACTAGTTACTTTTTAATATTATCAAAGAGATATATACAACTATAATGTATTGTTTGGAGGATTAAATTGCTAGAAATAATTAACTTAAAAAGAGAAGACTTTTCTAAGTATACAAAAAGAATAGAAATGGATTCTAGTGATGTATTACAACCGGTTCAAGAAATAATCAACAATGTACGAGAAAACAAGGATCAAGCATTACATGATTATACTTTAAAATTTGATAAGGCAGATATTACAGAATTAAGAGTTCCAACTGAAACAATTGAGAAAAGTATTGAAAAAATTGACATAAAACTAAAAACTGCATTGGAAGATGCTGCTCAAAACATAAGCAAGTTCCATAAGGCACAAATACCTTCCGACTGGACAATGGAAGTAAGGGAAGGTGTAAAGGCAGGACAAATAATCCGACCATTAAAAAGGGTAGGATGTTATATACCTGGGGGAAGAGCAGCTTATCCATCATCAATTTTAATGACGGTTATTCCGGCAAAAATAGCAGGCGTTGAAGAAATAATCTGCTGCACACCACCTGATAAGGATGGAAACATCAGTGATGAGATACTTGCTGCAGCTTATATTGCAGGAGCAACACATATCTATAAGGTTGGAGGAGCACAAGCTATAGCAGCCATGGCATATTCAACAGAAACAATACCTGCTGTGGATAAGATTGTAGGTCCGGGAAACATCTTCGTTGCAACAGCCAAAAAATTGGTATACGGTACTGTAGATATTGAATTTCCTGCAGGACCTTCAGAAATGTTGGCCCTGGTGGATGAAAGCGCAAACCCTGCTTACCTTGCAACTGAATTACTCTCTCAAGCAGAACACGATCCTAACGCCGCAACTATACTGGTATCAACATCCAGAAAAACAGCCGAAGAAACTATTAAATACCTAAATGAATTCCTTGAAACACAGGAAAGAAAGGAAATAATAGAAGAATCCTTATCAAAATACTGTCATATCCTGGTTGCAAATGATATGGAAGAAGCAATAGACTTTACAAATGCTTATGCACCAGAACACCTTGTTATTGTAACAGAAAATTATTATAAAACTCTTGAATCAATAAACAATGCAGGTTCAATATTCTTGGGTAATTTAACCCCTGTTGCTGGTGGAGACTATGGTTCCGGTACAAATCACGTTCTTCCAACAAGTGGTGGAGCAAGAATGTATTCTGGACTGTCTGCAGAATCATTTATTAAAAAACCAACAATACAGGAATTATCTCCGGAAGGAGTATTGAACATTAAAGACATGGTTATAAACCTGGCTGAAGCTGAAGGATTATATGCTCATGCAATGTCCATAAGAAAAAGAGCAGAGGATATTGAAAAATAATCCTCTCCCATATCTTTTTTTTTTAAAATATTAAAAAAACTTAAGAAACAAAAAAAACATAACTATATATTATTACTTAATGTTTATAATAAAATCATTTAAAATTTTTTTATAGGTGAAAAAGTGACAGACATATTTGAAAAATGTAAAAGAACACATTACTCAACAGACATTACCCCTGAATTAGCAGGAGAAACAGTAAAAGTAACTGGTTGGGTACATGAAATCAGAGACCTTGGTGGTATCGTATTCGTACTAATAAGAGATAAAAAAGGAATTACACAATTAACAGCACCAAGTAAAAAATTAACAGAAGAAATGATGGCAGATGTACGTGCAGCAAGAAAAGAAACAATCGTAACATTAACAGGTACCGTACAGGAATCTCCTAAAGCACCAAACGGTGTTGAAATCATTCCATCAAACATAGATATTATCAACGTATCTCAATTACCTTTACCTTTAGACACTACTGAAAAAGTAGATGCTGAAATGGATACCAGATTAGATGCACGTTTCATGGACTTAAGAAAACATGATGTAAGTGCAATTTTCAAAATCAAAAACGAAATGTTACACACAGTACGTAACTACTTCTATGACAATGATTTTACTGAAATTACCACTCCGAAACTAGTGGCTTCAGCAACTGAAGGTGGAACAGAATTATTCCCTATCACATACTTCGAAAAAGAAGCATTCCTTGGACAAAGTCCTCAATTATACAAACAAATGATGATGGCAACAGGATTAGACAACGTATTTGAAATAGGTCAAATCTTCAGGGCAGAAGAACACGACACATTAAGACACTTAAACGAAGCATTATCCATTGATGCAGAAATGTCATTCAGAAGTCAGGAAGACGTAATGAACTTACTTGAAGATGTAATCAAAAACGTTTTAAACAACCTACAGGAAAAATGCTCATCAGAACTCGAAGACCTTGGCCACGAATTGGATGTACCTTCCGGTGCTTTCCCAGTAGTTCCATACGAAGAAGTAATAGACATAGTAAACAGTCAGGATGTTGAAATGGAATATGGTGAAGACTTAAACAGGGCAGCAGAAAAAGTTTTAGGAGAAACAATGGGCAGTTACTACTTCATAACAGAATGGCCTACTTCAATTAAACCATTTTATGTAATGCCTAAAGCAGATGATCCTGAAAAAAGTACAGCTTTCGATTTAATGTACAGAGACTTGGAATTATCAAGTGGATCACAACGTATACACGACTATGACTTACTGTACAGTCAAATTGAAGCAAAAGACCTAAACCCTGACTCCTTTGAAAAATATTTACAGGCATTCAAATACGGTATGCCTCCTCATTCAGGATGGGGTATGGGAGCAGACAGACTCACCATGGTATTAACCGGTGCTAAAAACATCAGGGAAACAGTTCTATTCCCAAGAGATAGAAGACGACTAACACCTTAGTTTTCATCTCATAATTTTTTTTTTAAAAAAAGTTTAATTGGATGGGGATTAAGTAATTTTATTCCAGTTTTTCCTTATCTTCAACATACAAATAAATTCGCTCTTTTTCAAAATAATATGTTTGATCAACGTCAAGATCCTCTGCAATTTCATATAGCATTTTTTCTTGTTCTAGATCATTTAATCTTGTAATAAATTCATCATATTCATGTTGACTGGTTTTATCGGTATATACACGGTTCAAACCCTGGGAACTCCATTCCAAACCGTCCCATCCTAACATTTCATAGTGATGTGGTTTGATGATTATTAATTTAACCAGTACTTGGAAATCATCCTCTGCGTATTTTCCATCCAATATCTTACATTGAATTTCCTTATTTGCTGACAATATTAACTCCTCATATTTTATTTGCTTTGATACTTAAAGTATAGGAATCCTTATTTACACTTTCGTTATCCTTTATTTGTTTAAGTTCATCCCACATATCTCCGTGAACCATGTAATCATGAACTCT
Source organism: Methanosphaera sp. (assembly GCA_013330915.1). GTDB lineage: Archaea > Methanobacteriota > Methanobacteria > Methanobacteriales > Methanobacteriaceae > Methanosphaera > Methanosphaera sp11921u. Next base: position 10,980 of record DUHK01000073.1, read on the forward strand.
GGTAACGAAATCCTCAAAGTTTTTACTTTCCTCTTCATTCTTTGGTGATAATTTAGATAAATCTATAAAATCTTTCAACCATTCGTTTCCATCATAAAAATAGTAAGTAGTGTTATAAGCATTCTCTGTATCATATTCAACTTTACATTTGATGTTAAATTCTTCATTGTTCTGGTCTTCGATAGTATATTTGTATGTTTCTTTCATTATATCACCTTATATCTATATATTAATTTCTTTTTTTTTATTTATAAATTTGAAGCAAATATTACATAAAAATATTTTTTTATTATTTCACAAAAGAATATATATTAATTTCAATAAACTAATTATCATCTTACATTGACGATAGTTTTAGAGGGATAGACATGAAGTCAAGAATCAACAATTTTATCCAAAATATCAACAACACAGTTTACGCTGCCTCTTCAGTTCATAACTTGTCTTCAAATGATAATGCTGGTGAAACACAAAAGATATATCAAATTTATGAAGCAGGAGAGTACATAGAAACTACATACAAGGGAATAACCGTGTATGTAAGGGAAAATTATCCATATTATAATCCTCAAAACGATAAGATATATTACTCTAAGGAAGAAGAAGCAGAAGATTTATATAAATTATCTGAAGAAATGAACAAATCTTCTTTAGAAACCTTGAGTGAAATATAACTATTTTTTTTTAATTTTTAACAATATTGAAGGTCTTTTCATTGAAAGATTACGTAGTTTTAGATTTGGAAAATCCTAATTTTAGACAAAACTCCATTTGTGCCATCGGAATAATTTTAGTGCGTGACAATAAGGCTGTCGAAAAAATATATTCCCTCATAAATCCTGAAGACACATTTGACAGAATTAATATGGATATCACTAAAATCGCTCCACATATGGTGAAGGACAGTCCTACACTACCCGAATTTTGGCCAAAGATAAGGGATTTGCTGACAAATAATGTTGTAATAGGACATAACATAACCTATGATTTAAAACTCATTTCCAAATCATTACAAAGGTATCAGATTCCTATACCTGATTTTAAGTACATGTGTACATTACAGCTAAGTAGGAAATTTTTGGATTTGCCATCATATAAACTGGAAAATATAGCAAAGAAGTTGCATATCATATACAATCCTCACAATGCCATAGAAGATGCAAGAGCAGCCTTTGAATTATTCGAATACATAAACAGGCATCAGAAGATATACATTACAGAATCTAAACATTATCATTACGTACCAAAGGTTGTTGAAAAATATGATCCAAAACTATCCACAAACATAAATAATCTCTACGGAATGTTAAGGGTAGTGCTCTTTGAAGAATACATTACCGAAGCACAGTTTCAACTCTTTGAAAGATGGTATGAAACAAACAGGCAACATTCTCAGTATCTGATATTTCATAAAATCAATCTGCAGCTAAAAAAAATATTGGATAAAGGTCATATGGATTCCTATGACAAAAAGGAACTGGTGGATGTTGTTGAGTTCATTTCTGTTTCAAGTATCTACTCTAAAAAAACACTTAAGGTGCAGGTTTTACAGGGAATAATCAAGGCCATCACAGCCGATGGGAAGGTTACTATGGAAGAGTTATCTAATCTTAAAGGATGGCTTTTAAGAAACACATCACTTAGCGGTTCATATCCATATGATAAAATACTTAAAATTACAAATCTGATGTTGAAACAGGGATTTATGACATTTGATGAACAGGAAAGTGTATCTGAACAATTGAAGGAACTAATTACACCCATAAAAACTACTGACGAAGACTTTCAATTAAAAAATAAGACGTTCTGTTTATCAGGGGAATTTAAACATGGCAGTAAGGAAAAAATAACATATCTTCTTGAAAAAGAGGGTGCCATTCAAAAATCATCAGTATCCGGAAAAGTTGATTACTTGTTTGTTGGTGATTTGGGAAGTCCGGCATGGAAATATGGAAATATTGGTGGAAAAATTGTTAAAGCTCAAAAATTGCAGGATAATGGTGGAAAAATTAAAATAATAAGTGAAACGAATTTATTTAAAATTCTTAAATATTAATAGTTTTTTTTCTTCTTTTTTTCTAATATCAAAAAACATTGGTTGGTTTTTATCTATAATAAATCGATGATTTTTGTTCATTTTTTTGTTTTTTCTTTACTCTTTGTTTAATTTTTTATTAATTTTCATTACATTTTAAATATTAAAATAAATATATTATATATTATACTTAATTATAAGTGTGATAAAACGTTAGGGGGTTAATGATATGGCTGATGCTGTACATAAAGAAATTCTAAAAACAATTTCTGTACTAATGACAACTGCTTTCGCATTTGTAGCAGGTTCTGCATGGAACGAAGCAATTCAAACATTAATCAAAGAATTCATCGGAGAATCTGGTTCAGCAGTTTCAGGAATGTTAATTTACGCAGTTGTTGTTACTATTATTGCTGTAGTAGTAACATTATTCATTGGTAGATTAGTTGGAAAAGCAGGTATTGACATAGAAGAATAAATAATTATCTTATTCTTCTTTTTTATATCTTAATTTATTTTTCTCTTTTTTTATAATATTTACATGATTATTGGGATTTTATAATTCTGAAATGACTTGCTCGAATTTTTTTAAGGAAGAAACTTCATAAACTTCTGCCCCGACTTTTTCGTAATGGCTGACATAACTTGAGGAATTGTTCCAGCGAACTTTCTTTTCGGGATTTAATATTATAACTCTATGTGCCTTTTTTAACATTTCCTTAACAAGCAATGCGCTTTCAAGGGTGCCATTTATCTCTTTTCCTTTCCAGTCACGACAATCGGTCATGATGATTATGTCCGTACGTTTGTTGATATCTGCGGTTTTTAAGAATTCCTTGAATGAGTTTGTCATATCTGATTGACCAAACATGGCTAATCCTTTGCTTCTTTGAGCAACATTTACCTGTCCGGCACTGGTAACCGCTTCTAAATTTAATAAATCTGTTACATCAGTGATTTTATTGTCAAAATCATAGATTTTTACCTTGTTAAATGTTGACTTACATCCATAGAGTAATACAAAAAACCAGGTTGTAACCCATTCGCAAGATCCACTTACATCACATAAAAACACGTGTTTTGTCTTCTTAACGGGTGGTTTGGCATATATTAACTTTAGGCAGTGGCCCCCGTTTTTAATGTTTGCTCTTATGGTTTTTGCCATATCAAGATGGTGTGATCTTGCTTTTTTTCTTCTGGCTGAACGTTTGTTTGCTATTTTACGGCTTAATTTTTTACACAGTTCAAACACTCTTGGATCGAAGTTATCAATTGTTAAAAAACTGCCGTCTACAGTTTTTCCCTCTTTGGCTTTTGTTTCCGAACGGTATCTGATCATTTCATCATAAAGTTCTTGAAGTTGTTCCAGGTTTTGTTCTGGGGGCATTGCTTCTGAGGATTCTGTTATTTCTCTGACTTCGATTTCCTTTTCAGGAGTATTTGTTTCTTCATTTTGGAAATCTATTTTACTGAAAACCTTTTTAAATGCCTTTTCAAATTTAATATGATCTCCCACATCTTTTACGTAAATAGCTTCTAAAGAATTTTTAAGTTCGTCATGTGTCATTATGTCTTTCATTGCTTCATAAAGGGTACATGCTAGGGTAGAGCTTCTTATACTGACGAACATTCCCTCATTTCTTAAATAATGGGATAACATAACTATTTCTTCAACCATCAAATCACCGATATATCCAAAAAAAAATGTAATCTATATAATAATGTATTTTTAATGATATTTATATAGATGCTTTAATTTAATGTTGTTTACATATCACAAAATTTGTTTCTTGCTTCAATCATTGCTTTAATGTTTTTTATGGGAGTGTTTGGTAAAATCATACAATTGGGACTAATTATGTCTATTCCATTGCAAAGTGATTCATGTCTTCTCAAACACATCTTTTTGTCTTTTTTCTGATAATGTTTCTGCATTTGAAATATTTCCGCATAACCTTGTGGGACTATTTAATTCTGCTTGTAACTGTTTAGCATGTATAATGTCCACCTTTGAATCAATTCATAATGTTACTAAACAAAGACAAAAATAATGTTAAAAAATTAAACGAACTCTTTGATTCATATAAAGAAACTCTTAACCCTCAATAACTATTTTTTTAACAATTCTGGATTTTCAAGGTATTTTTCAAGCTTTTCATAGAATAATTTGAAATGATATCCGAATATGAAAATGTGACTTGCAGTTACAGAAACGGGAATTTTTCCATCAACCAATTTTCCCCAGCTAATCACAGGCATTATTTGGTTAGGTGAAGCAATAATGTTGGTCATAGAATCAAAATTAATCCAGGGAATGCATGATAAATTACAAATAGGTTGTACATCTCTTAATGAAGGTTCTACCAAATACTGATTATGTTTAATATCCTCTTTTTTATTTTCTATGGAAGTATTAAAAGAATCAAGAGATTCATGCTCTGAAAGAGGGGAAATTTCAATTTCTCTAATTGTGTTGTCATCCTGTATTATGGGACTAACTCCATTTATTTTCTCGTATTCATAAACTTTTTTGTCTATAATTCTACGCTTGAATTCTGGAATTTCATTAACAGCTTCAAGTATACATGCAGTAGTTATATTAAAAAATGGATAATTATTTTTTTTACAAAAATCGAAAGTTTTTTGAGCATTCACTCTCACAGTCATGGAATATCTTGAAGTTAAAAAATCCTGGAATGGTAACTCATCAACATTAATATCTAACTCTTTTTTTTCATATTTTCTCATATTATTCGGTTTCATATGCTTATCTATTTATATTTTAAATTATAAGAGATTATTGTATATTTATACAGTTATCTAAGGAAAAAAATATGTGTATATCAATAGCAGTATTTGCATCTTTAATTAGAATATAATTCAAACTTATTTTAAATATAACTAATTAAAATCAGTATACTTGCTGGAAAATTTTTTTCAAATATGGGTCATTATTCGTTGTAAGGCCCACTTTATACGGACTACTAAGATCAGGATGAGATAATAAACGAACAATATATGTAATGATATTATGTGCAGTAGTAAATACAATACTTGATCCTTTATTTATATGCATCCTTGATAGGGGGATGTTTAGAGCATCATTATCAACAGTGATGTCTTTAATAATAGTGCTTTTTGTAATAATCTATTGGATTTACATCAAAAAGGACACTTATCTAAAATTAACATTATCCAATTTCAACTACAAATCTGAAATCTTCAAAGATATACTAAAAGTAGCCATTCCATCTATATGTGGGATGATATTTATAACATTTATCACGGCTATGATGCACTTTATAATACTTGCAGTATCAACAACAGATTCTGTAGCGGTCTTTGAAAATGGATGGCGTATGGAAACACTTGCAGCAGAACTCATGATGAAATATCGACAGCAAGAATATCCATAATGGCAACAAATTAGGAATCACAAAATTATTTGAACATGAAACTTGCATACAACTATGCAATGAAATTGTTATATTCTTGTTTTAACCATGTTTTGAAAATGGAATCATATATTTTATATCCTTCTTCATTTAGTTCAATTAATGTTTTGTTTTGTAACGTTTTTAGAGAAGCACCAATAGCTCCACTAGTTACGCCTAGTTTGTTTGCTATATCTATTCTTTTTAATGGTTTATCTATGAGAGCTAATATAATTCTCTGTTCTTGTTTATTTAATTTAAACCACTCATTTGTCAAATGAATTAATAAGTAAGGTAATGCTTTTTTAAATTCATTAATTATTCTATTTTCATTTAATTCTTCATCAGGGGGTAATAACCTTGCAAAAGTGTTAATATAATATGGAAGTCCATTTGTACATTTATAAAATCTATCAAATCCTTTTTCATCAAAATTAAGGTAATTTGCTTTTTCATTCAAATAATTTTTTGTTGTTTCATAAGAAAATGTTTTTATTTCATAATTGAGGATTCTTCCGCCAAATGCTCCTCTTTGACCCGCAATATCTCTTATCAATTCATCTCTAATGCTCATACTTCCGGAAAATATGTAACCAATGTTTTTTTGTGATTGGATGACACTACGAATATACCATAAAAAGCCGTTAACATCTTCATCAAGTTGTTTAAGTATCTGAAATTCATCCATAAATATTAAAACACCATCAATATCTGTTTTGTAATTTTCATAGATTTTTTGGGGTAGATCCATTACAAAACTAGTAAATTTGATATAATCTTCTTCTGTTTTAAGAATAGGTAATGGAATTTTATCAATATTTTCTATTTTATCCAGTTTGAAATTATTTGTTTTAAAATATTTTTGAATTTTAGTGTTTATGGTGTGGATATTTGATTCATTGCAAGCTGTTATGATTGATTCATAATATAATTTCATAAAAGTAGCGCGTGTTAAGGATTGTTTTTTAAATTTATCCATTGCTGATAAATCCATGTATATTACTAAATTATTCTTTTTTAAATCCTTTTTTAGTTTTTTCATTAGAGCTGTTTTTCCTACACCTCTTATTCCAGTTAGTAATATTGTTGGAGTAGATCCTGTTTTAGTAAGTTTTAAGGTATCTTTGATGAAAGAAATTTCTTCTTTTCTATTATAAAACTGATTGTCATCTAAATCATTATCATTTCCTAAGGGGAGGTTTGTCATATTTTCACCTTTATTATTTATATTAAAAAACATAATATATAAACGTAATGAAATTTTCATTATAATGTAAAAAACACATGTTCCATTATATAATGAAATTTTCATTATAATATAAAAAACACATAAACTATTATCTAAAAATGTTGAAAATATTTAAAATAGGAAAAATTTGTATTAATTATATCCGGTATATTGTTTCTAGTATTTCTCTTTTTTTAATTTTTGATTATTTTGTAATTTTGATGTTACTTCATATATATGTAATACTTGATTTTCACTATTTAGACCGTTTTTGTTTTTTTCATATTTTTTATAAAAAAAAGAGTTTGTTACTTTTTTTCCTGTTGGAGGTTAACATTTTTTTGTATTACTTTTTTGCCTTAAATCGCTATTAATGTATTACTTTTTCTACTGTTAATTTCGTTATACATAGATATAACGAAGTATTTTTCAATTTTTTCATTCAAGTTTTGATTTTCATCAAAAATAGGGGTATTTTAGATTCATTTATCCTATATGACATATACACCAACAAGTTGATTTTTTAATTCTCAGAGGTATATTGCAAGTGTAACTTCTTATTATACTATTTATTTCTTTTTTAATATATTTTTTTGGTAATAAAATATTTATCTTAATTAAATTGTATCTGTTTGTTAAATTTAGTTAACTAACTAATTTAGTATATATTTATTAACTAATTAAAATATATTGACTAATAAAATAAGTAAAATAATTGATGCTGGTTAAAAATAATTTACTGGAGTGTTACCCTATAATCAGATAAAAAATATATTTCTACATATATACCAAGTAATGTAAAAAATATTTTTATAATAGGATTAAATATATTAAAAAAATTAATAACTATCTCAATATTTTAGAAGAAGATGTTTCTGAACAGTATTATTAACAGGATGTGGAAGAGCAGTTAAAAAATTCAATTTAACTTAGTTTATGTTAAGGTGGTGATGTAATGTTATTTGATGAAGCTAATAAACAGAAGAAATTTGAGTTTAATCAGGTTCAAAAGAAAATTGGTGATTTGCTTGTTGAATGTGAGGATATGTATGCTTTTCTTTTAAAGTATAATGATATGATTACTTATGAAGAGTTGTATGAATTAACTGAGGATGATAAGGATAATTTTATTAAAATTAGGGATAGGGCTCATGAGATGGAGCATAGTTTGTTGCATTATAAGGAGGATTTGATTCGTCTTGTTGAGGGTGATGTTGAGTGGTTTTTAACTGATGTGGATTCAGGAAGTGATGAAAAATTTTTTGATGATTATTATGAATCCAAAGTATTTTTTAACTATTTCCAGGTTGAAATTTGTCTTGGTTTGTTGTTTGATAAGTTAAAGCAGTTAAATGTTCCTAGAAAAAGTGTTTCTGAGTTGCATGTTCATCATGGTGGGGGGTGCTGTTAATATATTATTTTTTTAGATATATAATGATTAATCATGATAAATTATAGTTATGTTTATATACTCATTATTATCATAGTATATATAAAGCTAAATAGGATAAAAACCATTAAATGGCTTTAAAATATTTAGTTTTATATAGATTATAGGTGAAAAATATGTCAAAGTTCACAGGTTTCGCAATGAAAAAACTAAATGAAGTTGGATGGGTAGAAAAAGAAAAACCAAAATGTGGTAGACGTGATGCAATAATTAAACCGTTAGCATTATCGCCATGTACTTCTGATATACATACAGTATGGGAAGGAGCAATAGGTGATCGAAAAGACATGATTCTTGGTCACGAAGCAGTAGGAATAGTTGAAGAAGTAGGAGAAGATGTAAAAGATTTCAAAGTGGGGGAGGAAGTAATAGTTCCGGCAATTACACCTGACTGGGAAGATGAAGCAGCACAAAGAGGATTCCCATCACAAACAACAGGTGCATTAGGT